>NZ_JBHWDU010000038.1:0-70836 GCF_042734825.1 Kitasatospora sp. NPDC059648
GACGCGTCCCCACCGACGACAACGACTGACAGCGAGACCACGACTGGCCCTCAACTGAACCGTTGGAACCGGCCCGTTTTCAGCCGTCGCCGACAGGGCCGACCTTCGGCATCGCCGTCGCGGCCGGTGCAACCGGCACGGCTGTTTCAACCATGAGCTCCACTCTGCTGATCCTGGCCGCATTCGCCGCTCTCGGCCTGCTGCCCGCGTCGCGGCTGCCCCGGCGCCCGGCCCACCGGGAGGGAGACGCCACGGCCGCCGTGCCCCCGGCGCAAGCACCAGCACCACAGGCGGTACCCGCCCGGCACCCAAGCAGTTGAGCCACCGCCGAACACGCCCAGGCTGGTCCGGTCGTGCACCGGACCGGCCGAGCCCCAGCGCGAACTGATCGCGGCGCACACCGACGACGGGCCCGCCTCCGCCCACGCCGCCCGGGAGACTCCTGGCGAGCGCGCCACGGCCGCCGCCCTGTGGGCTGCCGCGGCGCCGGCCGCAGGGCCGTCACCGCCCCACGGCTCACTGGGCGGCGAAGTGCCGCGACGACTCCGCCGGGGCCGACAGTCGACGGATCGTCCCGCCCGGCGGGACCGGCGAACTTTTTCTGCGCCCGTGACATCCCGGGACCGGGTGCGCTCCGTCGGAGTGGGCAGAGACGAACGGAGGGCACGCCCTGTGCGTAGCGCAGACCTGGAGGAGTTCCGCGGCTTCGCCGAGGACCGGTTGCCGCACCTGCGGCGGACCGCGTACCTGATGTGCGGCGACTGGCACCACGCCGAGGACATCACGCAGACCGCACTGACCAAGATGTACACGGTGTGGGGCAGACGGCACCGGATCGCCAACGTGGAGGCCTATGCCCACCGCGTGCTGACCCGGACCTGCATCGACCACACCCGGCGACGCTGGCGGCGGGAGGACCCGACACCCGCGATGCCCGACCGGCCCGGCCCGGGCACCGACCCCTCGCTCGGTCTGCAGGTCCGCACCGCGCTCGCCGCCCTGCCGCCTCGTCAACGGGCCGTGGTGGTCCTGCGGTACTGGGCCGACCTGGACATCGCGAACACCGCCAAGGCCCTCGGCTGCACCACCGGAACCGTCAAGAGCAACACCGCCCGCGCACTCACCAAACTGCGCACCCTGCTCGGCGACACCGACCCGTTCGACGAACTGACCACCGCCCCGACCCCCCTGAAGGACGTGCTGTGACCCACGACAACGCCCTCGACCCGCAGGACGAAGTGCGCACCCTCCTCGCGGCCGGCCTCGGCGCCGAACCGACACTGCGCCCCGGCACGGTGGACGCGGCGGTCGCGGCCGGACGCCGCCGCCGCGGCACCCGCCTAGCCGTGCGCGCCGGCGCCGGGGTGGCCGCCACCGCCGCCCTCGCCGCCCTGGTGGCGAACCTGCCCGGTGTCACCACCCCCGCCCCCGGCACCTCGGGCGCCCCGGTGGCGGCCGCCGACCCGCTGACCGGCCCGCTCACCCTGGCCGGCTCCGCCGACGCCACCCCCGAGGCGCTGCGCCCGGACTCCTTCGGCCCCGGCAGCGGCCGCGCCACCGACTGGACCAGCGAGCGCCTGGGAAGCACCCTGGCCTCCCTGCTCCCGGACGGTGCCAAGACGGTGCGCGCCGGCGACATCCCGGGCCGCAGCTTCCGGGTCGGCTGGCAGTCCCCGGCCGGCCCGGTGGACTTCGTCGGCGGCGCCGAGCGCACCGCCGACGCGCCGAAGGTCCCGTTCTGCGCCGCCATCGCCCTGCCGAAGGTCACCGCACGCCCCGGCGTGCCCGCCCCGCAGGATGCCGCCCCGCGCACCGACTGCCACCTGGTCGAGCTGCCCTCCGGCGCGCGCGGCGAGGCCGTGACGCTGACCGCCCGCCAGGACGGGCGCGCCTCCCAGTACGTCCGCCTCCAGCGCGCCGACGGCCGGACGGTGACGCTCCAGCAGTGGGCCGGACAGCCGGACGCGGGCCTGGACGAGGCCGCCCTGCTGGCGATCGCCGACGCCGCCGCCTGGCAGTTCTGACCGCCCCCACACCGGGGGGCCCGGTGCAGCCCCCGCTGGCTGGAGCGGCTCTGACAGCGCCGGTCGCCGCCCGCTCCACTGGCACGAACAGGCCCCCGGCATGCTGCTGACCAGCAGGCCGACCGCCAGGGCCATGGGGAGGTGCGGCGCACCAGGCGACCGCACCTCCCGGTACTCCGGCCGGACTTCTCCATCGTGGCCTGGAAACACTCCTCGACTGTCCAGCGCATCCCGGCGGTCCGCACGAGCTCCCGGTCCGGGACGCTGTGGTAGCCGAGCGCGTAGAGGTTCCGGGACGGGGCCCAGGTGTTGTAGCAGTAGAGGGTGGTTGCGCTTGACCGTCATGTGGGCCGGCGGGATGGCGAGCACGTACGCCGCGCCGTCCGCACGGGAGGAGAGCGGCTGGTCGTAGGCGTAGACGTAGTTGAAGCGCACGTCGGTGAGCGTGCCCGCGCGGTACAACTGCACGGCCGCATCGGTGATCGCCGGGTGGCGGTGGTCTCCAGCCAGCCCGCGGTGAACCTGTGCGAGGCGCCCGGGTACTTCGCGGCGAGGGCCGCGATCTTCAACTTGACGTTCGCGGTGAACTGCTTGAAGGGCTCGGCCCCCTGCCACACGGAGTCGCTCATCTGGAAGTTGATCACCTTGTCCACCCCGATGGCGGCGGCGGACGCCATGAACTCACTCGTCCGGCCGGGGACGATCATGCTGGCGCCGTCGGTCGGCCAGTTCAACCCGTGGTGGCCGCCGGCCGCGCACGGGTGCGCGGGGACGTTCGGGCACGGGTCGGTGTTCATCACGGTTGCCAGATTCGGGTTTTCGCCCCTGGACACCAGCACCAGGTACACCGGTCGGCCGGCCGCCTTGTGCTCCAGGATCGACCCGGCCAGGCCCAGCGCCTCGTCGTCCTGGTGCGGCGAGTAGAAGGTCGCCGGCGGGGTCGCCGCCGAGGCCTTCCCCGCACCCAGTCCCGTGCCCAGCACCGTCGCCCCGGCCAGCGCACCCGCCGTCAGCAGCTGCCGTCGTGACACGACCCCATACCCGTTCCCCACCATCGCCACCTCCCGGTCCGGCCGGACTGTCCCGTGCTCAGCTCCCCGACCGTCAGGGCTCATCAGGCTCGACGGGACGGACGACACCGACCGGTTCACCGGCAGTTCCCGGGGCGGGTGGTCGGAAGCGCGGCCGGTGCTGCCGACCGATGTGCGGCGGCCGGCTTCCGTGTGAGCAGGCTCGCACCGAGAAGAAGCCGGGCCCGCGGCCTCACATGATGTAACGATTCACTATCTGGTAGCGACACCCCGGGGCAGTCACCGCCGAGCCCGTACACCCCGTACGGCGGCCCAGTGCCGGAGAGCCGCCCCGTCGGTCCGTGTGCGCCGTCGGCGGCGCGCCCTGGTGACCCGTCACCACAGCGGCGGCCGCTGTGGCGCCCGTGCCATCGCAGGAGAACCGAGGGGGAGGCTGCCAGCGCTCGGAGCTGGGGAACGCCACGAACACGGGCCCGAGGTGCGGGAATTGATCTGTTGACGTCGTGCAGGATGGTTTGGAACGGGGGTCGTGGCGTCGGTGGAGAGGGCCGTAGGCCCCTCTTCGGCGTGTCTGGATTGGATTTCTGTGCGGGGTCCTACATCAGGTCGCTGATGACCGGGTGATCTGAGGAGCGGGAGCAGGTGAAGATGCGCATGGTCTCTCCTCGCCCGAGTACGACGTCGGTCGGCTCCTGGCACTGACGCCGATCGCGTGGGCTGCCTTCGAGAAAGCCGACAGGCGCCCAGCTTTTCGTGCCCCCGTCCCATTCCCTGCTGGCGATCGCGGCCACGAAGCGCATCTCGCTCCCGCACGTGCCGCACCGCACCGGGCCGTAGTAGCCCTGGTAGTTCCAGGGCTCATGGCCACCGAGCTTCCAGCCCGGGGCTGTCGACAGGTCCCAGGAGTAGCGGGATTCGTATTCTTCGGGGTAGTCGGGATCGGGGAAGGTCGCCATCTCCCATTCCTCGACCCGGGCCTCGAACTCCTCGCCCAGGACACCCGGGTGCGGGTACTCGGTCACCGGCTCCGGCCGCAGCAGGCACGGGGCGGGCAGATAGCCGGGCTCACCGATGGCCACCGGTTCCGGCGGCGTCAGAAAGCGGTCTCCCAGGTCAGCGGTGTGGCGGTAACGGACCTGGACCCACGGGCCGGCGATTCCGTTGTAGGGCACCCCCCGAGCGTCGTAGGAGTGCTGGAACGGACACCACAGGATCTGAAGGATGTCCATGCCCTCCGGAAAACCGTCGTACCAGGGCACGTCACGCGCATACACCTGCATTACGGGCAGCAAGGGCCACGACGCGTCCGCGGGTATCCGGTCCCAGGTGATCTCACCGTGGTAGGCGAACGTTGTCGACCGATCACCTCGGACGTTGGCGGGGCGATGAAGCTGCCTGTGCATCGGATGACGGCCACCCGGGCAGGTCGGCCATGTCTCATCCTCCGGCCAGGCCAGCGGCCCTCCCGCGGAGCTGTCACGCGGGCCCGGATCCGCCGCCGCAGGGTGCAGCCGGACCGCTGTCCTTGCATGGGCGGCGAGCTCGGGAAAGACCGACGTGACATCCAACGGCCGCGGCGGAGACACAGGGGCTTTCATCGCCGCCCCCGACGGTGTCCCGCGTAGCCAACGCGGCCGTGAGGAAGACCATCAGACGACCATGGCGTCTGGACCGGACAAGCAGGCTTTTTCTTGATCACACGCGGCATCGTACGGAGGTGCATTCTCCCGCAACAGTGGAGCCTGCGGCTTCAAGACCACGGCGGTGGGTCCACGGTTCCACAGACGTCCGGCAGCTTTACAAGCTCGGCCGCCTCGCGCACCTCGGGGGTCCGGGCCACCGGACGCCCGGTGCGACGCCACGAACGCGCCGCACGTTTCCCTGTCCGCCGGTAGCTGGAGGGTCCGTGCGGTCCATACCGAGGCCGACGGGTCCATTCCGAGGCCGACGAGCACAACTTGGGACGGCCTGGTAGCAGCTCCTTCCCGCCAACCCGTAGGCACTGCCCGCTGCCATCGCCGCGCCCGCCACGACGCCGACGCCGACGAATGGCCCACGGTCCGCCGCCCAGAACACAATTGACGGAGTGAGTACTCACTCCGTAAGGTGAGGGTATGGCAGAGACTTCTCCCGCTCCCTCTCGGCGCCGTGCGGCGCCCATGGAACCCGACCAGCGCCGCGCGATGATCGTCGCCGCGGCCCTTCCCCTCGTCATCGAATACGGCGCCTCCGTGTCCACGGCGAAGATCGCGCGCGCCGCAGGCATTGGAGAGGGCACGATCTTCCGGGCCTTCGCCGACAAGGACGCCCTGCTCGCGGCCTGCATGGCCGAGGCGGTACGGCCCGACGACACCCTCGCCCACCTGGAATCGATCGCACTGGATCAGCCACTGGCGGCCAGGCTCACCGAGGCGGCCGAGGTGATGCGCGGCTACATGACGCGCATGGGCGCCGTTGCCGGCGCCCTCGCGTCGGCCGGGCGACTGGAACGCCCTGCACCTGCCAATCCCGCCAAGGGCGGCCGTTTCCCGGATCGCGAAGCCAGCCTCGCAGCGCCCCGTGCAGCCCTGGCCGCCCTGTTCGGCCCCGACCAGGACTCCCTGCGGCTGGCCCCGGAACGGCTCGCGGACGCCTTCCAGCTCATGCTCATGTCTGCCGGCCGCCCCGGCGCCCCGGATCCACTGACCACCGAAGAACTGGTGGACCTCTTCCTCAACGGCGCGCTCACGATCCCGGCGGAGGCCCGGTGACCACAACTGACGCGTACGACGCGCTCATGCCCCGGCGCCGGACGGCGATCACGGCTGCCCTGCTGGGCTGCGCCTTCCTGGCCCTGCTGGACGGAACCGTCGTCGGCACCGCCCTGCCGCGCATCGTCGAGCAGATCGGCGGTGACGGTTCCTGGTACGTCTGGCTCGTCACCGCCTACCTGCTCACCTCCTCGGTCAGTGTCCCGGTCTACGGCCGCTTCTCCGACCTGTACGGCCGCCGCCGGTTACTGCTCGGCGGACTCACCGTGTTCCTGATCGCCTCGCTCGCCTGCGGGCTGGCCGGGTCCATAGCGGTGCTGATCGCCTCCCGTGCCGTGCAGGGTCTGGGTGCCGGAGCCCTGCTCACCCTCGGCATGGCCCTGATCCGCGACCTCCATCCGCCCTCCCGGACGCAGGGACTCATCCGGATGCAGACGGTCATGGCCACGATGATGGTGCTCGGCATGGTGGGCGGCCCGATCATCGGCGGCCTGCTGGCCGACCACGCCGGCTGGCGCTGGGCGTTCTGGCTCAACCTCCCCGTCGGCCTCGCCGCCTCGGCCGTCCTTGCCCGGTTCCTGCCCGACCGCCGCCCCGCCGCAACGCCGTCCGGCCGCCTCGACGTGGCCGGGATCGCGCTGCTCGCCGCCGGCCTCTCCCTGGCTCTGACCGGCCTCAGCCTCAAAGGCAACTCCGCCGCCGGACACCCCCCGTCCTGGACCGACCCCACCGTCGCGGGCTGCCTGCTCAGCGGCCTGGCGCTGCTCGCCCTGCTCGTTCCCGTCGAGCGGCGCGCGGCCGTTCCCGTACTGCCCATGCGACTGTTCCAACGTCGCACCTACGTTGCCCTACTGGCCGCCGGCTTCTTCTTTCAGGTCGCAGCGCTGCCGGCCGGAGTCTTCCTACCGCTGTACTTCCAGCATGTCCGCGGCCACTCGGCCACCGTCTCCGGTCTCCTACTCCTCCCCCTGCTCATCGGCATGACGCTGGGCAACCGGCTTACCGCCAGTGCCGTCCTGCGCAGCGGACAGGCAAAGCCCGCACTGCTGACCGGGGCCGGGCTGCTCACCCTCGGCACCTCCGCCTTCTTCACTCTGGACACCGCGACACCGACGACGTGGACGTGCGTATGGCTGCTCATCATTGGACTGGGCACCGGACCGGCCATGGGCGGCATCACCATCGCGACCCAGAACTGCGTCCCGCACGCCGACATGGGCACCGCCACCGCAGGCTCCGCCCTCACCAAGCAGATCGGCGGCGCATTCGGTCTGGCATGTGGCCAGTCCCTGATGAGCCATCACACCACGCCCGCGGCCGCGATCGGATCCACCATCGCCTGGAACGGTGCCGTCGCCGGACTGCTCGCCCTCGCGACGCTCCTCCTCATGCGCAACATCACCATCCCCACACCAGCGGGCCGCGGTATCGAGCCAGCGGTCCGCACCGCGACGCCGGCGACCGGCGAGCCCGCTGCATGACCCAAGCGATCGTCTGGCGACCGGCGGTCGGGGCGTCCAATGAATCCGGACATTCCGGTGCATCGAGGCAGTGCCAATCCAACCGGATCCGTTGGTGGTTGATGCCAGGGTCCGACGACCCCACGGCACCGCTCCCCACCCGGAGCCGGGGCAGCGCCCGATGGACCTTCTCGGCGTATCCGGCCGGTGGTTCGGTTACGGCCCACGGCGAATACGTCGGCCAGGATGCCGGCCTGCGCCAACGCGGTCTCCGGCCGCTTGCGGCTGGGGAGACCACTCGTGGTGTGCAGGGCGATCGTGTCCCAGACGATCCCGATCCGCGCCCTGCTCATTCCCTGCCGGTCCAGGAACTGGGCGGCGAGGTCGGCACCGCCGACCTCGAACCTGGTCCTCCAAGCCCCCGCACCCGTCGTCGCCCGGGCCCTCGGCTACCACGACAAGACCACCACCCAGCTCGTCACCGAGGCGGGCGGCGCCTGGAGCCGATACGCTCCGGGCAGCTGTTGAGGCCCGGCACCGACAGCAGCCCCTCGTCCTGCAGGATGAAAACCCGCCTCCAGCGTCAGCTCACCAGCCCGAGCCCCTCAGGGAGGGCGGCCACCACGAGGGCGACGGCTTCCTCCGGCGTCTCGGTGCGCGCGACCAACTCCCCGCCTCGGCGCCGCACCCCGTACAGCCGCTCGTCGTGCGGGAACAGGCCGAACCCGACCTGCCCCTCCCAGAGGCCGTACCCGACTTGGCTCTTCTCGGAAGGCTCGATTCTGGTGGAGAACCACACGTTGAAGTGGCTGGTGATCGGCGTCAGCCTGCGGAGCGCCGGTTGGGCGTACGCTGCCACCAACAGCGCGTTCGTGCGAGGGGTCCGGCCCCAACACGACGTATGAAAGCGGTCGAGCTTGACGTGCCACACCAACTCGACTGCGCCGAAAGGCTCTTGCTCGTGCGCCAGGGCCCACGGGCGGAACTCGACGCACGGGGCCTGGGCTTTGGTATCTATCAGCCCCGCACCGCTGATCCACGCCGCTGTTGCCCTGACCACTTCGGCCGGCTCCGCGATCCACCCACCGGCCATGGTCACGCCGTGGCTTTGCAGGCGCATCCAGAAGCCCCCGCACTGCTCGCCGGGCGGATACACCGACAACAGCTGCGAGCCCTCAGTCTGCTCGTAGGGCGGATACACCGTCACCCGTCGGCCGAGCCCCTCATCGCCATACGTCGCGATGGCCGAAACCTCACTGTCCGGCTCGGGCAGAACAACCCCGAGGCCCTCCGCTGTACACGTCAACACCTCCCCGAGTACCCCGTTGACCCACTGACGCTCGCCTGCCCCCGCCCTGAAGCCCACCTCCTCAGTATGCCGCGTGGCAGCGCCCGGTCTGCCTGAGCCGGCGCCAGGCGGCCCGGGCGGCGGCGGTGCGCTGGTCGCGGCCGTCCGTAAACCAGGGGTGTGTACTAGCAGTACACCCTTTTGGTGCGTATCATGTGTTCATGCCTCTTCCTCGTTTCGACCGCCTGCCCGCCGAACGCCGGGAGCACATCCTGGGCGTCGCGCGTCGGCACTTCGCCGAGCACGGCGCCGAAGGCGCCTCCTACAACAAGATCATCGAGGCGGCAGGAGTCTCCAAGACCGCCGCCTACCACTACTTCGACGGCCGGGAGGACCTGCTCACCGCGGTCCTCGACGGAGTCCTCGACCGACTGCTGGACGCCCTCGGACCCTGGGAACCGGCCCGCGACGAGGAGGACTTCGGCGCCCGGTTCACCGCTGGATCCGCCGCCCTCGCCGCCCACCTGCGGGACCACCCCGAGGACCTGGCCCTCGCCGACGCTGCCATTGGGCGCAGCGACGGAAGCCTGTGGCTCGACTGGTTCGGCGCCCTGGTCACGGACGGCCGTCGGCTCGGGATGATCGGTACCGATGTGGACCACGCACTGATGGTGTCGGTGACCGCCGCCGTCGTCCGGGCCGCGGACGCCTGGGCCGTGGCCCTGATGGCGAGCGGATCCCTCGAAGGCCTCCCGGAGGGTGCCCCCCCGGACCAGCTGTGGCGCCTCCTGCGCGGCCTGTGGGGTGCAGCGGCGACCGCGGCCCCCGGACAGGAGCCGAACGATGCGCACTGACCTGAGGATCTCCTGGGAGATACCGGCCACCCCGTCCGGCCTCGCCGGCCGCCTGGAACGGTTCATGGGCCCGGGCAAGTCCCGCTCCGAATCCGCGGTGGAGACCATTGGCCTCCTCGGCTGTGCCCTGCTGCTGGCCGCCGGACTGTGGCGCTCGGGAGCCGCACGCGACTGGTCGACGGGGCAGCTCGTCGTGGTCGCCCTGGCCGGGCTCGACCTGATCGGCGGAGTCCTGACCAACGCCACCAACGCCGCGAAGCGCTGGTACCACCGGGCCGACCCGGCGGCGCGGCGCGCCCGGCTGCTGTTCGTCTCGGCGCACCTGATCCACCTCGCCGCGATGGGGCTGTACGTCCTGTCCGGCGACCTCGCCTGGACCTCGGCGAATGCCGCGCTGCTCCTCGGCGGGGCGGTGGCGGTGGAGTTCGCGCCCGTCCACCTGAGGCGGCCCGTGGCGATGGCGGTGTTGATGGCAGCCGTCCTGGTCAACCTGTTCTGGCTGCCGGTGCCGGCCGCGCTTGCCTGGTTTGCACCACTGTTCTTTCTCAAACTGCTCGTCTGCCACCTCGTGCCCGAGGCGCCCCTGGAGCGGGGGCGGGATGTCTGAGGACCTGGCTGCCGCGGCCTCCCGCCGGATCGACACCGACCCCGACCCGGCCGCCTGCGCCGATCTGCTGGCCGCCGCGTTCGCCCGGGAGCCGGCCGTCTCCTGGATCTGCGGCGGCGCGCACTCCGCCCGCGCTCGCTGGTTCCGCGCCACCCTGCGCACCCACGCCGGCCTCGCCGGGGCCCGCCGTGCGGCTCTGGTGGACACCGACGGACGGCTCCTGGCGGCAGTCGTCCTGACCCCGCCGGGCGCGACCCCGCCCGCTGGCGCCCGCGCGCTCTGGGCGGCCCGGACCCTGCTGAGCAGCGGGCCGCGTGCCCTCGGCCGGACCCTGCGTTATCTGGACGCCACCGAGGGCGGGGCCCCCGCGGGGGCCTGGACCCTGGAGTTCGTCGGAGTCCGCCCGGACCTCACCGGGCGTGGAGTGGGCCGCGCCCTCCTGGACCACGTCCTGACGACGACGCCGGGAGCAGTCCACCTGACCACGGCGGACCCGGCGAACGTCCCCCTATACCGCCACTTCGACTTCACGACGCTCGGCGAGACCCCGCTGGGACCGCTGACCGTCACATCGATGGCCCGCGTACCGAGCTAGAAGACTCATGAGGGCCTCGGGGTTCTGGCCCCGCCGTGAGCGGCGGGGCCAGACTCTTCGTTGTGGTGACGGGGGAATGGGCCGGGGAGACGGTCGGTCCGGATGTATGGGAGGTCTGCCTGGAGTTGAGATCCATGACGTTTTGAAATTGGCATTTGCCCCGGTCCTCGCCAGGGCTTCGAGATCAACTCATTGCCCCTTTTACGCGTATCTGGGTCACACCCCGTGATCCCCGCGAGTTCGCGGAAACTGAAGGTCCTTCGGCATGAACCCGAGGGCGGTTTGACCTGATTCTGGGGGCCGAGCCCGTGGGTTCGTGGTCAACTCGCTGGGCCGGTCTCGGCGGCCAGGTCGAGCCGAGCGGGCTGAAGTCGGCGACGACCGGAGTCCAGTCGTTGGCGTACGCCGCTGGCGACGCAGTCGTGATGAGTGCGTCCGGCGAGGTTAGGTGCGAACAAATCCGGCTGGGTCGGCCAGGTAGCGGTCGAGGTCCGGATCTTCGTGAACTGCGCAGAACTTGTCGTGAATGTGCCATGCCGGGCCGAGTTCGGTGCGAAGGCGGCCGAGCGCTTGGTGTACCGCCTCGTTGAAGTCGTGGCATTCCGCTTCACGCCACGGTCCCGGGTGCGGGGGGTAATCCCAGTTCAACGACGTATCGTAGCGAGCTATCAGCCTGCTCAGGTCCTCGCGGAGGTCGTGACTGATCGGTAGTCGGTCCAGGTCAACCGGCTGCCCCCATACCTCCCAGTCCTCCGGGGCCGCCCACAGGACTGCGCCTGATCCTGCGTCGAAGAAGAACCTGGCGGTGGGCATGGCATCGACCTCTCGATCTGTATATCCGTTCAAGCAGCCACCACGGTACTCAATGAGACCGGCGCAGCAGCCCCACAGTCTCCGGTTGCGGCTGACGCCTCGCCTTCATCCCGATCGCAGATCGATCGGACGAAGTGAGAACTCCTCGGGCGTCCTGAAACTCCGTCACCGGATCCGAGAACACTCCAAAGGAGGCCGAACACCCTGGCCACGGGGAAAAGGGTCAAGCAGGGCTCAGGGGAACTCACGGGATGTCGCGCACCTGCTCCACCGCAGACCAGCAACCGGCCGTCACACAGGCCCGGCAATCGCTGCGCGGGCCGGGACCCAACAACGAGAACTCGTAGGTCGGTCGGCCAGCACCTCTCGCCGCCCCGGCCCGAGGTCGTATCCGACGACCTCCACGGGACGCCCGTCGAAGAATTTCCGGACATGTGACTCGACGGCCTCTGGCGCCGGCACCCTCGCAACGCTCACCGCGCGATCATGCCGGACCGTCGACAGGCCACTCCCACTGATCACCCAGTGTCATGAAGCGCTGGCACCAGCCTCAAATCGCGACACCTCAACATGCGAGCTCACCAGTCCGTCCAGCGGTCGGACCGCCGGTGGCGGGCCGATGGGAAAGGCAGGTGCGCTGCGACCAGGGCGTCTGTCATCCTCGGGCGCGTGCCAGCCGATCACCATCCCGGTCCCCTCCCGCGAGGGCTTGACCGGCCGGTCCCTCGAAGGGATCTGGCAGGCGCTCAAAGTGTTCCGCGATTCCGACGTCGACCCCGGCAAGCTCGAGATCACCACGATGAAGGGGCCGAAGCGGGCGGTGCGCCGTCACGGCCCCGTCCAAGGCCACCGCACCGATCTGCACGGCGGCCGCCGGTTTCCGCCGGAGGAATACTGAAGATGAACTCGTGATGTCGGCCGAAGGGAGCGTCTCGTCCAGCTTGGTGCAGCTCCGTGTCTGCTCCGCCCGCTACCTCTGAATTCGCCTGCCGCCGTCCCACGATCTGCGCTGATACTTCGGCATGAGCAGAATCGCGCAGGTCATCGTGTTGGCGCCGGACGCGGATGAGGTGATGGGGCCGCTGACCCAGCCGGACGACTCACGCAGCTGGCAGGGCTGTTTCGAGCAGCTCGACCTCTTCATCGGTGGGTGGGTGATTGAGTTCAACCGAATGCGTCCACGGTCGGGACTGCTTCGGCACCTGGAGTCCCTGGCCTGGCCGCACCCGGAGAGCGTGCAGGTGTTGATCCAGGGCGAGGAGGGCGACTGCTTCGGGCTCTGGATGATGCGGGACGGCGTCCTGACCGAGGTGCCCGTTCCCGGCCATCGGCGTCTTCACCCCCCGGCGCCGGCCACCGATGAGTTCCCGCCCGGCCCAGGCCTGCTGTGGCGGACACGGACGGCCATCCCCACTGGGTTCTCCACAACGCGCCAGGACCAGCGCCCCGCTTGGTAAGGCTCACTCCGCTCAGGTGATGCCGGTGTCGACTGGGTCAGTCGTTCAGGGACGAGCGAAGGGGCGGGGATGGACTCAAGGTCCATCGTGGGGACACCGCACTCACCCCGCAGCGGGATGGCGTGGCCGCGGGCAACGGCGAGGGCTGGCTCGAAAGCTTTAACCCTGTCGCGGCCGGTGCGCGGGCGGAACGTTCAGCACGCAAGTGCCCCCGCGCGAGGCGTTTCTACCCGGGGAAGCTGTCGATGAACGCTTCCTGCCCTCCGGCCAGGTCGAGTGGCTGGAGATCCGCGTCGTAGTCGATCCACCACACGACGGGGGTTTGCGGCGCCAGCTCGTGCAGCACGGTGTAGATGACGGTCAGCGGTGCGGAGTGCGGTGCCCGGTCTTCGAACGAGAAGGCACCGTGCCGCAGGTTGAACGACAGTTCTGCCTGTTGTCCGGGCTCGACCTCGGCTTCGATCTCCAGGAAGTTCTCGAACGCGCCGCTCACCGTGGAGGCCGGCCAGTGCCTGCGGACGCAGTCCTTCACCTGCTCGCCGGTGAAGGTCCACGGTCCGGCGTGCTCGCGGTCGGCGCTGACGTAGAAGGTGGATCCCACGGGGTGTTCTCGTTTCTCTCGGCGGTGCAGGGGCCTGTGCTGGGTCAGGGTTCGATGCGGACGCGCCCGGTGACGCCCTGGGCGGTCATGAGGGCCTGGAAGTAGGAGCTCGCCTTCGCGTCGTTGGTGATGAGTTCGAGGTGGTTGACCTTGTTACGGGGATCCTTCAGGGCGGAGGCGTACTTCTCCAGTTTCTTCGCCTCGCCGTCCATGGTGTTCTCGTACACGAAGTCGAACACGCCGTCGGCGTTGTTCAGCCGGAACGGCGATTTGCAGCTCTTCTGCTGGCCGATGTACTTGGCGTCGATCGCGGCTCCGTCCTCGGGCCGGACCCCGTCGGCGTCCATCCCCAGCTCACGGCCGGTCTCCGGGTCCTTGACGTTGGTGTACAGCCGATACTCGGTCGACCCGGCCACCCTGACCTGGTAGCCGCGCCGCGCGTCGATCTTCGGGTCGCCCTTGACCGACGGACCCAGGGCCTGGAAGGTGCGGCCGTCCTGTTCCATCTGCGCCATCCACGTGCGGATGGCGGCCTGCTGCTGCGGCGGCAGCAGCGGGAACGGGCTGGTCGGGTCATGCGGCAGCGGCGGCATCCCGGGGGTGACCGTGAACGGAGGCGGCTTGGGACCCGGTGCGGCGGCGGCGTCCGTCGCACCGGCCAGCACAACGGCGGTGGCGGTCGCCGCCGTCAGCGTCGCGCCGACCGGGATGAGGCTGGCGGCGGCGCTGTCGACCACGGCCGCGGCCTCGGCGAGCACAGCGAGCTCTGCGCTCCCCTCCACCGCCGCGGTCATGGCGACCGCCGCGGTGCCGGCCTCGGCGGCGATCGCGGCCTCGCCCCCGGCGGCCGCCAGGTCGGAGCCGCCGAGGGTGAAGACCGTCAGGAGGATGCCCGCGCCCGCGACGAGACCGGCGGCGACGGCCAGGTCCTCCAGCTTGTCGCGCAGGTCCTCGACCTCCTTCGCGTACGCCTCGCAGGCCTGCCCCAGCTTGAACGCCGCGTTCGTCATGCTGTTGAGCAGCGGGCCCTCGGTGGCGCAGCCGTCGTGCACCTTCGCCCAGTTCTGCGCGAAAGACGTGACAGCGCTGGAGGTGCTGGAGGCGGTGACCCGCTGCACGCGCTTGTCGCCCTCGGTCCCCAGCCGGCTGATCAGTGCCGCGAAGTGCTTCCAGTCGGCGGCGGCCTTGCGGAGCCTGTCCACGTCGCCCTGCGGCCAGAACTTGCGCAGGATCTCGTGGACGGCGCCGGTGTCGTTGTGCCCGGCGGCCGAGCTCAGCTTGGCCTTGGCGGCCTGTTCGTCACATTGGGGGTCGGTTGTCTCGGGGAGCTTCTGCGGGGCCATCATCGAGGCCGCGACGTCCGCGTCGGTCTGCAGGTAGGAGAGCGCCATGGTGTAGAGGCCGTTGGCGGTTCCGCCGAGCTGGCCGATGACCTGGGCCATCGCGTCGGCGACCTTCTGCGCGGCGGGGTCGTACTTGGCGGCGAACTTCTTGCCCGCGTCGTCGTCACCCGCCATACCCGCGTAGTCGTCCATGGTGACCACCAGGCTGCGGTACAGCTGGGCGGCCGCGTTGTGCAGGTCGCTGAAGCCGGCGGAGGACAGGATCATGTCGGCCGGTTTGACATGGAAGCTTGTCATCAGACCCCCCGGTTTGTCCGTGCCCGTCCACGGTAGCAAGGGCCTGCACCCACCGGGTTCGCTGGTACTCAGGTGCTGATCTGGAATCAGGGCTCGGCGAGCATCCACGTTCGCGGACACACTCGGCTCGCCCCTACCCGCCGCTGGCGCGGTCGCTGCGGAGGCGGAAGCCGGGTCGGGCCGGCTGTTCCCAGGTCAGCGCGAAGTCGCCGCCGGGGTAGCAGGCATAAGGCGGAGGGCCCTACTTGTAAGACTGCCGGACGTTGGTGGCACATGGATCTCCGACTACGACGGAGCCCTGCCGTGCCCCCTTCGCAGCAACAGCACCAGGACCGCCGGGCCCAGCGACGCCTGGCGGTCCTGCGACACGCCGAGGAGGTCACCGGGAACGTCTCGCTGACCTGCCGGTACTACGGAATCAGCCGCAACCGCTTCTACCGGTGGCAACGGCGCTACCAGGAGGAAGGCATCGAGGGCCCGCGCGACCGCTCCAGCACGCCGCACCACAGCCCCAACGCCACCGACGCCGACGTCGTGAACGAGATCGTCTATCTGCGGCAGAACTACCACTTCGGCCCGATGACGATGCAGATGTACCTCAAGCGCTACCACGGCATCGACATCGCCTGCTCCGCCGTCTACCGCATCCTCAAACGGCTGGGCCTGTAACGGCTGCCCTCCTCCCAGCGCTACAAGCGCCACGACCAGCGCCACACCCACTACAGCCTGGTCGTCGAAGTCCTTCGGGGCAGCGGTGGGCACGATGTCGGAGGGCTGCTCAGACGTCGAGGCGGGGGAGTAGGGCTCGCAGATGCGGCCGAGGGCTGCTTCGGGGCGCCCGCGAAGGCTCCGGTGCGGGGCGGGTCCTCTGTACTTGTCTGGCGAGGTAGAGGCAGTGCCCCGTGCGGGACGTACGGCACGCCCCGGCGCTCGCCGACCCCGAGGGTCGGACGCCGGCGCCACTGGCGGCGGTCGCGCCCCGCGTGGCCGCAACCCTCACTCCGAACGCCGGCAGTTGTTCTTGAACGGTCACTCATGTATGTTTGCCTCATGCCCAGACCCCGAGAGTTCGAGCCCGACACCGTCCTTAACGTGGCCATGCTGCGGTTCTGGGAGCGCGGGTACCGGGCGACGTCCATCGAAGATCTGGTGAAGGCGACCGGGGTCAAGCCGGGGAGCCTCTACAGCGCCTTTCCGGGCGGCAAGCACGCACTGTTCCTGGCGTCGCTGGAGCGTTACTCCAGGCTGGTCGTCCCCGAGAAACTGGGCGAGTTGGAGGCTGTGGGCGCCTCAGTGGCCGAGATCCGCGGCTACTTCGACGGGCTGGTGCGCGACCTGCTCAGCCCCGAGGGCCGACAGGGTTGCCTGCTCGTCAACACGGCGATCGAGAAGGCCGCCGAGGACGACGAGGCGGCGGCCGTCGTGCGTGGCCACATGGCCCGGCTCGAACGGTGCATGACCCACGCGCTGGAGAACGCCGCTCGCAGGGGCCAGGTGCGCGCCTCGCTGGACTGCGCCGGCAGCGCCAAGCTGCTGGTCGCGACATGCCAGGGGCTGATGGTCGTCGGGAAGGCGAATCCCGACGAGACGCTCCTGCGGGCGATCGTCGACAACGCCTTCACTGCTCTCGCCTGACAGGTCAGGCACACGGGCCACTGTACGCGGTGGCTCTTTTTTCGCGCCGATAGTTGAATAAGTGCTCAAGAATGGAGCCGGGACATGAAGGCCATCGTCATATCCGCCCACGGCGGCCCCGAGGTTCTCACCCTCACCGAACTGCCCGACCCGGTGCCCGCCGACGGCGAAGTGCTGATTCGGGTCAAGGCGTTCGGCCTCAACCACGCCGAGGCGTACATGCGCAGCGGCGCCTGGGGGAAGGTCGCCGCCGTCCCCGGGATCGAGTGCGCCGGGGTGGTCGAGGCGGACCCATCCGGTGAACTCCCCGTCGGGACCAGGGTCGTGGCGATCCTCGGCGGCATGGGACGGACCCGCAACGGAAGCTACGCGGAACTGGTGACCGTGCCGGCGACCAACGTGGTGGCCGTGCGTTCGTCGCTTGACTGGGCCGATCTGGCAGCTGTGCCCGAGGTGTACGCAACGGCGTGGAGCGGACTGTTCGGCAATCTGGACCTACGACCGGGCGAGACCGTCCTGGTGAGGGGAGCGACCTCATCGCTCGGCCAAGCCGCCGTCAACCTCGCGGTCGACCACGGCGCAACCGTGCTCGCCACGACCCGGGACCCGCAGCGGGCGCCGGTGTTGAAGGAGCTCGGGGCCGCCGACGTGCTCATCGACGACGGCGCGCTCGCCGACCAGATCTCGGAACGGGAGATCAGCGTCGACGCGGTGTTCGACGTAGTCGGCAACAGCGCCCTGCGCGACTCGTTGGCCCTGGTCCGGCCGCGCGGCCAGGTGTGCCAGGTCGGCTTCCTGGGCGGATTCGAGCCGGTGCGGGACTTCGACCCGATCGCCGATCTCCCCAGCGGGGTCCGACTCAGCTTCTTCGGCAGCGCCTTCGTCCTGGGCACCCCCGCATTCCCGCTCACCGACGTACCGTTGGACGAGATCTACACCAAGGTCGACGTCGGTGCCCTCCGGGCCCGTCCCACCCGGGTCTTCCGGTTCGACGAGATCGTCGAAGCCCACCGGGCCATGGAGGCAGGAGAGGCCCTCGGCAAGATGGTCGTCACCCTCGGCTGAGCTCCCAGGCCCTCCGTCAGAACCAGGGCGTGGACGCACCTCACGGCCCGCTCCGCCCTGACCTGGCGACGCCGGGCTTCTGAGCCACCGAGGCAGGGCAGCCCGGCGGGCGGCGGCCGTGCGCTCCGGATGCGGAACCTTGACCGGCCCGATCGGCCGGTCAAGGTTCCGTACGGTGCACGGCTCCTCCGGCAGAGCCCCGCACCGTCAGCAGGGGACGACGAGCCCGTCGGCGTCGGGGCCGGCCCCCGGCGACCAGGCCTCGCGCCGCTGGGGCCGGCGTCAGGGCCCGCCCGCGCGCTCGGGGGGCGGCCTGCGGCCTTGCCCCGCTCAAGTGGGTGACGCCCGAGAACACCTCTACCTCGCCGCCCTCCCGAACGACGCCCCAGGGGTGCTCGGGCAGCCCGGTGTACTTCGCCAGGAATGTGCGCAGCTCGTCGGTCGGGAGACGAGCCAGTTCCCGAGGCAGGCCGATGCCCCGCATCCGCCGGAGAACGGCATCAGCGCCCGGCAGGAATGTGGTGCGCCGAGCTCGGCGACCTGGCGGGCCGCGCGCGGCCGGCCGTCCTGCTGGGCCGCGAGGAATCCTCTCCCGCCTCGTCGCGGCCGCCCCCTCGCACAGGACCCGTTCGGCCCGGCCGATCTGTTCTCCGTCGTCGACCCCACCGCTGCTGCCGTCGCCGCGATCCCGCCGAAAGACGGAGGGCGCACCCCCTGAACGGCGGGTGTCAATTCCGACATCCGGGCCGCTTTCCGGCGGCCCGACATGAAATGTCGCGCATTCAACCAAATAAATGCCGGAATTCTTCGTGCGGGACCGGCGACGGGCCGCCGGGCCGGCCGCCGTGAGACCCACCTCACCCTGGCTCGCCTCGGGCCGACGACGGGCCGACAGCAAGGGCTCGGGTCGTATCCGCACCGTTCTGACGGCGGGTCAGTCTGGAATCCAAAGGCATATCCGAGTGATAGCCTTTGTTTCTGCGAGAGGGATGCCCCACCACTCCCGAAGTCGCAACAGTTGACGAACCGTCCCGCGTGTCGCCCCTTGGCGCCCGCGCTCGGTCCGCCTTCCCGTCCCGTGGCCCGTCGAGTCGCAGCAGGATCGAATTCCCCCGACCGCCGGCCCGAACAATCGTCTCCGATCCATTGGGCGAAGTCGCGCACCACCCGACCTCGCCTTGGCCCTCGCATGCCCAAAAGCAGGAATTGATGCCCGCCCAACCCATTGTCGAACTCATACGTTTCGCCCGCCGGAACTCTCCCTTCTACGCCGATCTCTACGCGGGACTGCCCGACCCGGTCGCGCGGTTGACCGATCTGCCGGTCGTCCCCCAGACCGAGTTCTGGCAGGCCAACACGCCCCGCGACAACCGGCTGCTGACCGGGCCGCTGGACGAGGCGGTCGTCTTCAAGAGCGGCGGCACCACGGGCTCGCCGAAGTTCTCGTTCTACAGCAGGGAGGAGTGGAGGGAGTTCACCACCTCGTTCGGCGCCGGACTGGTCGACGCCGGCCTGCGTGCCGGGCATCGGGTCGCCGATCTCTTCTACGCGGGCGACCTGTACGCCAGTTACACCTTCATCCTCGACTCGCTGCACCGCTCGCCCGTTGCCAACGTCCGGCTGCCGATCGGCGGGGCGGCGCCCCTGGAGTCGACCGTCCGGACCCTGGAGCAGTTCGAGGTCGAGGTGGTGGCCGGCACGCCGACGACGCTGTGCGCGCTGGCCGACCACCTGCTCGCCTCCGGCCGCGAACTCCCCCACGTGGAACTGCTGTTGTTCGGCGGCGAGGGCCTCTACCAGGACCAGCAGCCGCTGCTGACCAAGGTGTTCCCCAACGCCCGTGTCTCCTCGATCGGTTACGCCGCCGTCGATGCCGGACTGCTCGGTCGGCCGGTGCCGGGCCCGGACACCCGGGTGCACCGGGTGTTCGCCCCCGAGACGGTGGTGGAGATCCTCGACGACCACACCGGCGAGCCGATCACCACTGAGGGCGTGGCAGGCCGGGTCGTGGTCACCGACCTGCGGCGTCGGCTGATGCCCGTGCTGCGCTACCCCGTCGGGGACCGCGCGGAGTGGACCGACGCCGCCGCCGGGCGGTTCCGCATCCTCGGCCGGGCCCAGGAGGGCGTGCGGGTGGGACCGGTATCGCTGTACACCCAGGACGTGCTCGACCTCGTCCGGACCGCCGACCCGGCCGGCCGGGTGATCGGCGTGCAGCTCGTGGTGCGCCGCTGGGACGGCCGGGACGGCCTCGCCCTGCGGCTGGCCTGCGACGGCAACCCCGCTGGCCTCCCCGAGCTGGCCGAGGCCGTCACGACCGGGATCCACACGGCACGGCCGCTGTACCCGGAGGCGGTCGCCGCAGGCCACGTCCACCCGCTGTCGGTCAGCTGGGTGCGCCCGCACGAACTCGCCGTCAACACCCGGACCGGCAAGCTGGTCCGCGTCCTCGACGAACGGCCGCACTCGTGACGGCCGTCGAGGCGGCCACCCGCCGCCTGCCGCTCGTGCTGCGCAACCGGCGCTTCGCCGCCGTCTGGGTCGCGCAGGTCCTCACCCAGGCCGCCGGGCGGATGTTCCAGGTCGGCGCGGTGTGGTGGCTGGTGGGCTACGCCGCCGGCGCGGACCGCGGCCTCGCCTCCGGCGCCTTCCTCGCCGTCAGCACCCTGCCCGCGGTCGCCCTGGCGCCGCTGGTGGCCTCGCTCATCGCCCGGCTCCCGCACCGCACGGTGCTGGGCGCCTCGGCCGCTGCCGCCGGTCTGGTCACCCTCGGCACGGCGGGTTGGACGTACGCCGCGACGCCGCCGATGGCCGTCGTGTACGGTGCGGCGCTGCTGCTGGCGGGCTGCCAGGCGGTGTTCGACCCCTGCCTGACCACCTCCGTGCCGGAACTGGTCGAGGACGCCGACATCGAGGCCGCGACCGGCTTCGAACTGGCCACCCAGTCGCTGGCCGGCCTCGCCGGGGGGCTGCTGGGCCCGCTGGTGGTCGACGGCGCGGGCCTGCCCGGCATCGTCGCCGGGTGCGCCGGCGCCTACCTGCTGGCGGCCGCCCTGATCGGCGCCACCCACTTCCCGACGGCTCCGGACGCCCCCGCCACCGACGCACCGGCCACCGACGCACCGGCCACTGCCCGCCCGTCGGCCGATGGTCGGACCGCCGACCTCCCGTCGGCCACCACCCGCCGGCCGCTGCGCCGTATCCTGTCCGAACTGCCGTTCATCCGCCGCGTGCTGCTCTGCTTCACCGCGGCCAACGTGTTCACCACGGCGGTGTTCGTGGTGATGCCGCTGTACACCCGGACGGTGCTGCACGCGGACGGCTCGACCGTCGCCGCCCTGGAGGCGGCCCTCGGTGCCGGCACGCTGGTCGGTTCCTTCACCGGCAGTCTCCTCCCGGGCGCGCCGACCGCGGTCGGCGCCGGCTGCCTGGGTCTGATGGCCGTAGCGCTCGCGCTGCCCGGCCTGGCCGCTGGACAGGCCCCGGCCGTCGGGGCGATGGCCGTCGCCGGCTGGTGCGTGGGCGTGATCGGCGTGCGTTTCGTGGCGCTGTTCCAACGCTTGGTACCGGCCGAGGACCGGCCGGGCTTCTTCGCGGTCATGCAGGCGCTGCTCGGGGCCACCTTCCCGCTGTCGTCGCTGGTGTTCGGCCTGCTCGGCGACCACCTCTCGCCGCGGACGCTGTGCCTGGTGCAGGGCCTCGGAGTGCTGCCGGTCGCCGCCGCGCTGTGGTGGACCGGCCGACCCAGCAGCGTGACAGCCCCGCAGGAGGACCCGGCACCGGACGCCGCAGGACCGGTCGCAGAACCGGCCCCGGCACCGATCGGAGGCACCCGGTGACGGTGACGCTCGCCCCCGCGGCGCCGCAGGACGTCGCCCAGCTGCGACAGCTCTACTTCGACGTCTACGGCCACGGCTACCCGGTCGCGCTCGGCAGCGACCCCGCCGAGATGCGCCGCCTGATCGACGACCCGCAGACCCACTGGCTGACCGCACGCCACGAGGGCGCCGGCCGCCTGGCCGGCTCCGTGGCGGTGCAGACCGACCCCGGCGGCGGGATCGGCAAGCTGGTCGGCCTGGCGGTCCACCCGGAGCAGCGGGGCGGCGGCCTGGCCGGACGGCTGACCGCCGCGGTCTGCGCGGACGCCTTCGCCACCGGCACGCTGGACTCGGTCTACGCCACCGTCCGCGTGGTCACCCCCGGCCCGCAGCAGGTCTTCGCCCGCAACGGCTTCCAGGCCCTCGGCCTGATGCCGAACGCCGTCGAGGTCGCCGGCTGCGAGAGCCTCGCGCTGTTCGCCCGGCACGCCGACGGTGTCCTGGCCCGGCGGGAGAGCGTCGACGTGGTGCCCGCGGCCCTCGTCACGCTGCTGGAAGCGGCCCGGCGGAGCACCGGCGTCGACTACGGCCGCCCCCGCCCGACGGACCTTCCCGCCCCGACCGTCGGGCAGACCGCACCGGTGACCGCACCGATGGAGCTGGTCAGCGCGCCCGGCTTCGTCCGTCGCCGCTTCCTGGAGCTGTTCCCCGACCCGGGCGAGCGGTTCTTCCCGCTCCACCTGCCCAACGCCGTGCTCACCCCGCCGGACGGCGCGTTCGAGGCGTATGCCGACCTGGACCGGGCCGCGGCGAGCTGCTCGCTGATCGCGGTGCACCCGTCCCCGGCGGCCGTCACCGGGGCGCTGGAGCCGCTGATGGCGGCCGTCAGCCGTGCGGGCGCCGACTACGTCGAGACGCTGCTGCCGCTGGCCGACACCGCCGGGCTGCACGCCTTCCTGGCCGCCGGATTCATCCCGAGCGCCGTCTACCCGGCGATGCGCCGGATCGGCGACCGGTTCCACGACTACGTGGTGCTGTCCCGAACCAGCCGTCAGATCGACTTCCGGGCCGCGGCCGTCAGCGGTCCGCTCCAGCCGTACCTGCAGGCCTACCTGACCGCCTGGACGTCGACCTACCTACCCCTTTCCGAGGTTGCCCCGTGAACACCCATCTCGCGCCGGTGCGGGTCCCCGACCCCGCCGCGCTCCCGCACGTCCAGCAGCTCTGCGACCTGACCGCCCCGTACGCGGCCGGGCCGGAGACCGACGCCCTGTTCGCCGCCGCGATGGCCGAGACCAACGCGTGGCACGCGCAGCGCTCGCCGTTCCTCCGCTCGCTGCTGGACGGCCCGGCGGAAACCCCGGCGCCGACCGTCGGCGCGGGGATCCGCACGCCCCTGGTGCACGCCAACTTCTTCAAGCGGCACGAGGTGCTCTCCATCCCGCGGGAGGAGGTGTTCCTCCACCTCACCTCCTCCGGCACCACCGGCCAGAAGTCGCAGATGTTCTTCGACAGCTGGACGATCCGCTCCGCCCAGCGCATGGTGGCCCGCATCTTCGACCACTACGGCTGGATCACGCCCGACCAGCCCGTCAACTACCTGCTGTACAGCTACGAGCCCGCCCCGCAGCTGAAGCTGGGCACCTCCTTCACCGACAACTACCTCTGCGACTTCGCCCCGGCGAACCACACCACCCACGCGCTGCGGCACACCGGCAGCGGCCACGAGTTCGACGTCCACGGCTGCATCGAGGCCCTGCGGCGCTACGCCGAGGACGGGCTGCCGGTCCGGATCCTGGGCTTCCCCGCGTTCCTGCACTTCACCCTGGAGCGGATGCGCGCGCTCGGCCTGCCGCCGCTGCAGCTGCCGGCCGGCTCGCTGGTCCTCCTCGGCGGCGGCTGGAAGGGGCACACCGACCGGCAGATCGGGAAGGAGCAGTTCTACGCCGAGGTCACGGAGCGGCTGGGCGTCCCCTCGGACCGCATCCGCGACACCTTCGGCTCGGTCGAGCACTGCGTGCCGTACATCGAGTGCGGGCACCACCGCCTGCACGTACCGGTCTGGTCGCGGGCTGCGGTCCGCGACACCCGCACCCTGGAGCCGCTGCCCTACGG
Source organism: Kitasatospora sp. NPDC059648 (assembly GCF_042734825.1). Taxonomy (NCBI): domain Bacteria; kingdom Bacillati; phylum Actinomycetota; class Actinomycetes; order Kitasatosporales; family Streptomycetaceae; genus Kitasatospora; species Kitasatospora sp. NPDC059648. Next base: position 23,754 of record NZ_JBHWDU010000038.1, read on the forward strand.
CGGACGCGGCTTCCTCCACCTGGTCTCCCCGTACATCACCTCGGTGCCGGCGCAGAGCGTCGTCATGGGCGACCTCGCCTCGCTGCACCCCCCGCAGGAATGCCCCTGCCCGCTGCCCACCCCGTGGTTCACCGTCCACGGCCGCGCCGGGGTCAGCCGGAACCGCAACTGCGCGGCGGCCGCCGCCGAACTCCTGAAGGGAATGTCGTGACCACCGCACCCCACTTCTGGCAGGGCTCGTTCATCGACGACGACGAGGCCGCCCGCCGGCTCGCCGGGCTGCCCGCCCTCGTCGCCGATGCCCTGGCCGAACCCCTCTCCACCGAAGTGGTGCTGAACGCCTGTCAGCTCGTCTCCGACGCCCTCCGCGCGCCGGACGGCCCGGTCCGCAGCCGGCTGCTCGCCGAGCTCACCGGTGCCGGCACGGACCCGGCCGAGGCGACGGCGACGCTCGCCGAGATCTCCGAAGCGATCGCCCGCCCGGCCCTGGAACGCAAGCTCCGCCGCGAACTCGGCGGACTGCACCCCGAGCGGCTGACCCGGCCCGACGCCCGCGAGACCACCTTCGAGGCGTGGGCGCCGGTCGGGCTCCTGGTCCACATCGCCCCCGGCAACGCCGCCGCGGTCGCCCCGCTGAGCGCGGTCGAAGGCCTGCTCACCGGAAACCTCAACGTGCTGAAGACCAGCAGCGCCGACACGCTTCTCGCCCAGCACCTGCTCGCCGAGCTGGCCGCCGCCGACCCGACCGGTGCCCTGGCCCGCAGGGTCGTCGCGCTCCGCTTCCCCTCCGCCCGCACCGAGTGGCTGCGGCTGATGTGCGAGCCCGCCGACGCGGTGGCGGTCTGGGGCGGGGAGGACGCCGTCCGCTCGGTCGCCGGGCTGGTCCCGGCCGGCTGCCGGCTGGTGGAGTGGGGGCACCGGATCTCCTTCGCCTACCTGACCCGCGACGCCTGGTCGGAACGTCCGACGCTGGAGGCACTCGCCGCCGATGTCTGCCGCTTCGAACAGCAGGCCTGCTCCAGCCCCCAGGTGATCTATCTCGACACCGAGGACGACGGCGAGGTCTTCGCCTTCGCCGAGCGCTTCGCGGCCCACCTCGCCGACGCCTCCGCAGGGCTGCCCCGGCCCGAGCTCGACCAGGCCGAGCACGCCGAGATCACCACCACCGAACTCATCGCCCGGCTGGAGGAACACCTCGGTCTCACCCGGGTGCTGGCCGCCGCGGACGGTTCCTGGCGCGTCCTCGCCGACACCCGCCCCGCCCTGGCCGCCTCACCGCTCCACCGCAGCGTCTGGGTCAAGCCGCTGCCGCGCGCCCGTGTCATGACCGTGCTGCGGCCGATGCGCCGGTACCTGCAGACCGCGGCCGTCGGCGGCAGCCGCGCCGACGTCGCCCGGCTGTCGCAGGCCGTGCTCGCCGCGGGCGTGCTGCGGGTAACCCCGGTCGGCGGAATGCTCGACAGCTACCACGGCGAACCCCACGACGGCGTGTACGCGCTCCAGCGCTACAGCCGTCGCATCAGCGTCCGGACCGACCGGGCCTTCGCCACCACCGCCTGCCTGGACGACCTGGCGGGCCCGGCCGCCGTCCCCACCGCGCCGAGCGGTCCGCTGCTGGACAAGGCGGGGGTGCAGGAGCAGCTGCGCGCCCTCGCGCCCGAGCACGCCCACCTCCACTTCCGCAGCGGCGGCAGCACCGGCGCCCCGGCCCTGTCCGTGTTCACCAACGCCGACTACGACACCCAGATGCGGGCCTGCGCCGACGGCCTGCTCGCCGCCGGGTTCGACCCCGCCCGCGACCGCGCCGCCAACCTGTTCTACTGCGGCGGCATGTACGGGAGCTTCATCAGCTTCTTCTCGATCCTGGAACGCCTCAACGCCACCCAGCTCCCGATTGCCGCCGGTCCCGACCACGCCGCCACGGCCGAGGCGCTGGTGACGTACCGGGCGGATGCCGTGTTCGGCATGCCGTCGTACCTCTGGCAGCTCTTCCACGACCAGAGCACCGCGCTACGCGCGTACGGCGGGATCCGCAAGGTGTTCTACGGCGGCGAGCACTTCACCGCCGAGCAACGCCGGGTCCTCACCGAGGAGTTCGGCATCGAGCTGATCCGTTCGGCGGCGTACGGCAGCACCGACCTGGGGCCGCTCGGCTACCAGTGCACCCACGCCGAGGGCTCGGTCCACCACGTCCTGACCGGCCTGCACACCCTGGAGATCCTCGCTCCGGACGCCGACCGTCCGGTGCCCGCCGGACAGCCGGGCCGTCTGGTCTTCACCAGCCGCACCCGGGCCGGGCAGCGCCTGGAGCGTTACCAGATCGGCGACCTCGGCCGCGCCGTCGAGGGCGTCTGCCCCTGCGGCAGCCACGCCCCCCGCATCGAACTCCTCGGCCGGTACGGGGACGTCGTCCGGGTCGGCACCTACTTCCTCAACGTCCGGCGCTTCATCGCGGTGGCCGAGGAGGAGCTGGGCTACCGGGGCGAGCTGCAACTGCTCCTGTCCCCCGGCGACGGCCGGGAGCAGGTCACCGTCCGCCTCGACGAGCGGTACGCCCCCGACCCCGCGGCCGCCGCGGCCGTCTTCCCCGCCGCCATCCCCGAACTCGCCTCCGCCGTGGCCGAGGACCTGCTCGCCTTCACGGTCGAGACCGCCGACTCCGCCGCCTTCGACCGGACGCCCACCAGCGGCAAGCTCCGAACGGTGGTCGACCGCCGGCCGATCGCCACGTGAGCTGACCCCCGCCGTGGGGGGGGGGGGGGGGGGGCCCGCCCGCCCCCCCCCCCCCCCCCACCGCCCCCCCCGCCCCCCGCACCCCCCCCACCCCCGCCCGCCCCAGAGCCGGGCCCCCTCCCGGCCGCGCACGGCCCGGCCCGCACCCGCGGCTCCCACCGGCTCCGGAAGGGCCTGATCGACCGCCTTCGGTCGACTCGATCAGCTGCGGGTCGCGCCCACGGGGTCGCACCCCGTGTCGCCCCCGATTGACCGGCCCACGGGCCGGAGGCGGGGTAGCTTGCCCCAAAGCCGTCCGTGCGCCCGGGCTCCTGCCCGGTCGACGCCGGTCGGCGCCCTGGGTGTCGCAAGGAGAGTGAGCCCCGCATGTCGAACCTGCTCGACCGCCATCGCGCGGTCATGCCGAAGTGGGTGTCGCTCTACTACGACGACCCGATCGAGATCGTGAGCGGCAAGGGGCGCCGCGTCACCGACTCCGACGGGCGCAGCTACCTCGACTTCTTCGGCGGCATCCTCACCAACATGCTCGGGTACGACGTGCCCGAGGTGCGGGAGGCCGTCGAGCGGCAGCTGCGCACCGGGGTCGTGCACACCTCGACGCTGTACCTCCTCCGCGCCCAGGTGGAGTTGGCCGAGAAGATCGCGGGGCTGTCGGGCATCCCGAACGCCAAGGTCTTCTTCACCAACTCCGGCACCGAGGCCAACGAGACGGCGCTGCTGCTCGCGACCAATGCCCGCCGGTCCGACCAGGTGCTCGCCCTGCGCAACAGCTACCACGGACGCTCGTACGCGGCCACGGCCGTCACGGGCAACCGGAGCTGGAAGAACTCCTCGCTCTCGCCCGTCAACGTCCACTACCTGCACGGCACCGACCGCGCACGCTTCCCGCACCTGTCGGACGAGGACTTCCTGGCGTTCTGCACGGACGATCTGCAGCACGTCCTCGACACGGCCACCGCCACCGACGTCGCCTGCCTGATCGTGGAGCCCGTCCAGGGCGTCGGAGGCTTCACCGCCGCACCGGACGGACTCCTTACGAGATACCGGGAGATCCTGGACCGGCACGGGATCCTGCTGGTCTCGGACGAGGTGCAGACGGGCTGGGGCCGTACCGGAGAGCACTTCTGGGGCATCCAGGCCCACGGCGTGACACCCCACATCATGACCTTCGCGAAGGGGCTGGGGAACGGGTTGGCGATCGGCGGCGTCGTCGCGGAGGGCTCGCTGATGGACGCGCTCCCGGCCAACGGCATCTCCACTTTCGGTGGCAACCCGATCGCCACGGCCGCCGCCGGCGCCACCCTCGACTACCTCCTCGCCCACGACCTCCAGGCCAACGCCCACCGGCTCGGCCGCCTGCTGACGGACGGTCTGCGGACCGCGGCGGAAGGGATCCCGATCGCGCGGGACGTCCGGGGCAAGGGTCTGATGTTCGCCGTCGACCTGATCGACCCCGGCACGGGAGCGCCGAGCGCCCCGCTGGCCGCCCGGGTGCTGGAGCACGCGAAGGCGCGGGGCCTGCTCATCGGCAAGGGCGGCCTCCACGGCCACGCCCTACGGATGGCGCCCCCGCTCACGCTGACCGAGGACGAGGCACGGGAAGGACTGGGCATCCTCGTCGACTCGCTGCTTGCTGCCTGCTGACACCACGCGCCGGCGCCACTGGCCCTTCCGGACCGGGCTTGCCACACACTCAACCCCGGGGAAGCCCAGGGCCCGGGCTCAGCGGCTGCCGGCGGGCCCCACCGGGCCGCTCCTCTGCTACGATCCGCCGCCGGACCAGTGGATCAAGGAGAGCGCGCGGTGGAGCAGGAGCGGGTGGAACTGGCGTACGCGCCGACGGCCGAGGACTTCCGCGAGGCACTCGCCGCCCAGGCCCGGCACACCACCCTGGGGCGGCTGTCCCGGCTGCTGGTGTGGGCGCCGGCCGCCGTCGCCGCGCTCGGCTGCGCGCTGAAGGCGGCGAGCGGCGGGGCGGGTGCCGCGGACGCGGTGCCGGTCGCCGCGCTGGCGGCGCTGGCCCTGGCCGCGCCGCACTACCAGGTGTTCGCCGCGCGGCGGCGCGCGGTGCGGCGCGGCGGCGCGTACCGCGCGGTGGTGGACGGTGCCGGGGTGAGCGTCACCGACGCGCGCGGCACCCGCGTGCTGCCCTGGGCGCGGGTGCCGCGCTCCCTGGAGACGGAGTACCAGTTCGTGTTGCTGAACCGCAGCGGCAACTGCTTCCTGACGCTGCCCAAGCGCGGCACCTCCTCCCCCGAGGCGCTGCGCGCCCTGATCGCCCGGCACACCGCGCCCGTCGTCCCGCAGTCGGGCGGCGGGACGGGCACGGAGGCGGGCGCGGCTGTGGAGCAGCGGGGGTAGCGCCACGGTGCGCCGGGCGTCGCGGGAGCTGGTGCACTTGGGCCGGACCGGGCAGGGCTGGCACTGGCTCTTGTCGAGACCGCCCGCGCCACCATCGACACCATCACCGACCTCCACCCCCACCTCGAAGACGGCATCGGCATCTCAGGCCCAGCCGCCCGACGTGCCATCCGTGCCGCCGCAACCGCACCACAGTTCACCGGCACGGTCATCACAGAGCGCGAAGGCGAAAGTTCCTGGCCAACCCCCTCCTGGCCGTCTACGACAACCCGAACGCGATGCTGATGTGCGTCTACAACCGCGAGCGGGCTCTGTGCCACCGCGATGAGGCATGGAACACGCATGAGGTGTGCCTGCGGCGGTCTACGTGTCTCCTTCGGCGGTGAGGCGCTGAAGTAGGTCGAGCAGGGTTGCGCGGTCCGCGTCGGGCAAGGCCGAGAAGCAGGCGGCTAGCACCTTGTCCGCAACCGTGTGGCCGGCCGCCAGGACCTGCTCGCCGATGGGCGTGAGATGGTGCTCGATGCGCCGGCCGTGTCCCGGTCGGCGTTCGACGAGGGCCTGGGCTGTGAGGCGGCCGGCGAGTGTTCCGAAGGCTTGCTCGGTCTGAAATGTCGCTGCGGCCAGCTCGCGGGCTGATGCCCCGGGTGAGCGGCTGATCGCTCGCAGCGCGTCCCACTGGGCCAGCGTCGTGCCGATGGCGGAGAGCGCGCTGTCGAGGGCCCGGTGCTGTCGATACTGGGCTTGTTTGACCGCTCTGCCGAGTTCTTGCAGCTCACTGTGCATGGAGCCAGTTTACGCCACAACCAAGCTTCCTTATTTAAGGATGTTTAGTTACTCTGAAGGCATGCCCACCGACGCATCAGCCCCGTACGCCGACCTGTCCCTCACGCTGGACGAGGCCGGAGCCGGCAGGCCGGTCCTCATCCTGCACGGCGGCGGAGGTCGCGCCACAGTCGCCGGCCTCGCCCAACACCTCTCCCGCATCGCGCACACCATCACGCCCGTGCACCCCGGCTGGGACGGCACCCACCGCCCCGCATGGCTCACCGGCATCGCCGACCTCGCCCTCGCCTACCTCCACCACCTGCGCGAACGCGGACTGCGCGACGTTCTCGTCGTTGGCTCCTCGCTCGGCGGCTGGATAGCCGCCGAGATGGCCGTCCGCGACAGCGCGGGAATGATCACAGGCCTTGTCCTGATCGATGCCGTCGGCGTGCAGGTCGATACGGAACCGATCACTGACTTCTTCGCCCTTGACGCCCGCGGCGTCGCGGAGCACTCCTGGCACGACCCGGACCGGTACTACCTCGACCCAGCCGACGTCCCAGCCGAAGAACTCGCGCGCAGGCAAACCAACATGGCCACCATGCGCATCCTCGCCGGCGATCCCTACATGCATGACCCCGAGCTGCTGCGTCGGCTCGGACATGTCCAGACGCCCACCCTCCTGCTCTGGGGCAGGAGCGACCGCATCGTCACCCCCGCCTACGGCGCGGCGTACGCCGATGCCTTCGGCAACGGCCGACTCGAGGTCATCCCCGAGGCGGGCCACCTTCCGCAGATCGAACAGCCCGAAGCCACCTCCGCTCTGATCGACGCCCACCTGCGCCAGACGAGCAACCCGTCCTACCAACAGTGAGTAACCGTCGGCGGCCAGTTACCGCACCGCCAACTGGCCGCCAGGGGGGACCGACGTCATCCGCGAGCGAGGCACGCCATGACCACCCCCGACATCCGCGTGAGCGGCCGGACCGTCGAGATCAAACGGCTCGATCAGGTGGCGGACCGACCCGGCACCCGCGGAGGCTTCCGTGGTGATGATGCCGCCATAGCTGTGGGCGACCACAACAGCGGGTTCATCGCTGTCCAGCCGCACCTGCCGCACCGCCGCGACGTCCTCGGACAGCCCCGGACCGCCGCGGCCCCCGGGAAGGCCCGCCTCGCCGCAGCTCGGCAGCGTCGGCGCCACGCTCTGCACCCCTCGCTCCCGCAGCAATCCGGCAGTGCGATGCCACCACCACGACCCCGTCCCGCACGCACGCCCCATGCACGAACACGACCCGCATCGGGGCTCTATTCGGACGAACAAGCGCTGCTGACTGAAATGAACGAAGCCACGCATCGCTGCCTCCACGTTCCGCCTCGGCCGCCTTTCGACCAACGCAGGTGTAGCCGCTGTTGCAACGACGAGCCGAAGGACATTCACGGCATCGCGGTGCGAGCCGTCTCTTGTGGTCCTCGGCCGTAGGGCCGGGCCATCCGTTGACGGACTGCCCGCTCCGACAGCCAGGGGACGACACCCGTGTACTCACTTGCGGGGGACCTGGTCCGTTGTCCTCCCGAGTCGGCACCAAAGCGCCGAGGGCCATGCCGGTGTCCCGTAGGTCCTCGGGGCAAGGTCCGCACGAGAGGCGCTGCTCTGCCGCACGGAGGTGACGGCCTCAGGGCGCGACCGGCTCCGGCCGGTGGGCGTGGTCGATGTTGTCCTCGACCCACGAGCGGAGTGCGTTGATCGGGATCGCGGCGCTCTGGCCGAGCGGGGTGAGGGAGTACTCGACGTGCAGGGGGACGGCGGGGTAGACGGTGCGGTCGAGGATGCCGAAGTCCTCCAGGCGACGCAGGGTCTGGGTCAGCACCTTGGGGCTGACGCCCTGGAGCTTGCGCTGGAGTTCGCCGAAGCGCTGGGGGCCGTCTTCGAGGGCGCCGATGGCGAGGGCGGACCACTTGTTGGCGAGCAGGTCGAGCAGGGCTCGGCAGGGGCACTGGGCGGCGTAGACGTCGTGGTGCGAGTGCTGGCCGCTGGGGCAGGTGGTCGTCATGCTCACCAGGTTACTTCCCGATGGGAAGTACTAGGCCTTGAAGGTAACTATACCCACAGGGATAGCGTCGTCGACGTCGAGGGAGGGCCGCCAACGGCCCTCCGCAGAGTGCCCTTTCAGGAGATGACGCATGTCCGCAGACACGATGCGCGCGGTGGTTCAGGACGGTTTCGGCGGCCCGGAGGTGCTGCGGGTCGAGCGGGTGCCGCGCCCGGTGCCGCTTCCGACCGAGGTGCTGGTGCGGGTGCACGCGGCCGGGATCAACCCGGTGGACTGGAAGACCCGCGGCGGGACCGGCATGGCGGGCCTGCTGGGGGAGCCGCCGTTCACCCTCGGCTGGGACGTGTCCGGCGTGGTGGAGGAGGTCGGCTTCGGTGTGACCACGCTGAAGGCCGGCGACGAGGTGTACGGCATGCCGTGGTTCCCGCGCGTCGCCAACGCCTACGCCGAGTACGTGACCGCCCCGGCCCGCCAGTGGGCCCGCAAGCCGGCCACCATCGACCACGTGCACGCCGCCGCCGTGCCGCTGGCGGCGCTGACCGCCTGGCAGGCCGTCGTCGACACCGCCCACGTCACCGCTGGCCAGCGCGTCCTGATCACCGCCGCCGCCGGCGGGGTCGGCCACTTCGCCGTCCAGTTCGCCCGCCACCTGGGCGCCCACGTGATCGCCACCGCCAGCGCCGCCCGCCACCCCTGGCTCAAGGAACTCGGCGCCAACGAGAGCGTCGACTACACCGCTACCCGGTTCGAGGACGCCGTCAAGGACGTCGATGTCGTCATCGACCTGGTGGGCGACGCCCACGACAGCACCAGCACCCGCTCGCTGAAGGTGCTGCGCCCGGGCGGCCTGCTGGTCGCGATTCCGGCCGGTGTCTCACCGGAGCTGGCGCAGGCCGCCGAGGCCGCCGGAGTGCGAGTCACCCCGTTCCTGGTCGAGCCGGACGGTGCCGCGCTGACGGCGATCGCCGGGCTGATCGACGCCGGCGAGGTCGCCGTCGAGGTGGAGGAGACCTTCCCGCTGGAGCAGGCCGGCGCGGCCCACGCCCGCGGCGAGGCCGGCCGCACCCGCGGCAAGCTCGTCCTGACTGTCACCAACTGAACCACTCTCACGTGGAGTTCGGAGCAGCAGCATGTACTACGAGATTCGCCGCTACCAGGCCCAGCCCGGACGTCGCGAGGAGTGGGTGCGCTACATGGAGGACGTGGTCATCCCGTTCCAGGCCTCGCTGGGCATGGACGTGACCGCCTCCTTCGTCGACGCCCAGGACGAGGACGGCTACGTGTGGATCCGCCGGTTCGAGGACGAGGCCCAGAGCGAGGCGCTGTACGAGGCGGTCTACCAGCACGACCGCTGGAAGAACGAGATCGGCCCGGTGGTCTACGGCCTGCTGATCCCCGAGAAGTCCGTCGTCACCCGCGTCACCCCCACGCCCGCCTCGCCGCTGCGGTGACCCGGCTGCGGCCCCCGCACCCGTCACTCGCCCGGTACAGCGACACAGGAGACTGTTCATGACCACTGACGTGCTTCAGAAGTCGGGCCCCACCGCCTCGATCACCCAGGCAGCCGCCGGCGCACTCATCGCGGCGGTGCACACCGCCGCCGCGCGGATCGGCTTCACGGCGGCCGTCGCCGTCACCGACCAGGGCGGGCATCTGATGGCCTTCGACCGCGCCGACGGCGCGCCTTTTCTCACGGCCGAGGTCGCGCTCGACAAGGCCTGGACCGCGGCCTCCTTCCACACCCCGACCCATGTCTGGAACGACTACGTGGCCGATCCGCGTGTCGCGCCGCTGGCCGGCCACCCGCGTCTGATGGCGGTCGGCGGTGGCTACCCGATCATCGATAGGGGCAGGTGTGTCGGGGGCCTTGGAATCTCCGGCGGCAGCTACGAGCAGGACCAGCAGGCCGCCGAGGAGGCGCTGATCGCCCTCGGGTTCGAGCTGCCTACGTGCTGACTGCTCATCGGAGACCGTAGCCGGGGATGAGGCCGCCTCCGGTGACCGTGCCGGTCAGCCGGAGGCGGCCACCTGGGCAATGAGGGTGGGCCCGCGTCTCCCCGCGCGACTGCCACCACCCGTCCAGGAGAACAGACCATGGCCGACAAGGACGTTGAGCAGACCGACGAGCGGGGTTACATCCCGGGGCCCTGGGGGGCGGGACTCGGGACGTGGGGGTGTCGCACTGTACTCGTCCGACCGTTCACCGCTGTCGATCGCGGCGTCCGGTCGGGGCTGTTCCGGTCTCCGAGTCCGGTTCCGATGGGCGGCGCTGGGCTCCGGCCACCCACCAGCCAACCAGGACGATGAACACTCCCACGCCGATCCTGATCAGCACGCTCAGCGCGGACTCGTGCGAGTGGTGCGCCACCCATTCCCAGATCAGGTAGGCGAGGACGGCGGCGAGGAGCACGACGACGCCCGCGAGACGCCGTCCCACCCTGCGGGCTCCCTTGGCCGGCGACTGTGACGCGGGATCTTTCGAGGGCTTCCCGGTGCTCGCCGAGGGCTTCCCATCGGGCCTCGACGGTGGTGGCGGCGCGGACCTGACCAGCAGGGCCGATGCGGAGGCCCCGGCCAGTAGCAGGAGGGCTCCGGCGAGCGTGAACACGGCGGGCAGGCCGGGCACGAAGAGGGCGCAGGCGATGAGCACCCCGCCGGCGGCGATGGCGAGTTCCACCGTGTTGGTACCGAACCGGCTCCGGCGGGTGAGGAAGGTGACCATCCCCCAGACGGTGAGGGTGTAGCCGCGGAAGGCCGCGAGGACCGTGCCGAGCAGCTTGATCCTGTGAAGGTCGAACGCCGAGTTGGGCTCCGGTGCGGTCGCGGTGTTGACGGCGACCGATGCTGCCTGGGAGACCGTGCGGGCGAAGGTGTCGCTGCCCGCGTCCCCGGCGATCAGCTCCTCACCGATCTGATAGGTCTCCTCCCACAGGTCCCACAGGGCCTGGGTCGGGAGAACGCCCCCGACAGCGTCCTTCTTCCGCGTGTTGTAGAGATTCAGCCAGCCGCTTTCGCCGCGGGTACGGTCCCTGCTCGGCTCACCGTTGATCGAGACGGCCAGCGCATCGAGGTCCTCCCTGAGGATGTCGGTCTGAGCCGCCTGGGTGATCACCTCGATGCACGCCTGCAGCCCGGCCGGGTCGACCGCGGCCTCAGGCTGTCCGGTCCGGTTCGAGTCCCGCGTCCAGCGCCTCCACCTCGGTGTGTTCAGGTGGACGACGGTGACGATGCTTTCCAGGAATGTCCTGCACTGCGCCTCACGTTCCTCCCACTTGGCCTCCAGCCAACTGCGATCGTCGCCGTCCGACCTGGTGTACAGGGCGCACTCGCGGACGGCGTCGAGCAGTTCGGCCACGCGTTCGGGCGAGGTGGCCCCGCTGTCCGCCGTGACCACGGCGCACTGCCTGAGCTGGTCGGACGAGAGCAGCATCCGCACGATGTGCTCCGCACCGTCCATCCGCCCGCGCAGCCAGTCGTTGACCCTCCAGGACGGACGGTAGAACGCACCGAAGTGGTGAAGTTGCCTGCCCGTCAGCAGATGCGGATCCTTGGCCGAGAACTGGACCAGCTCCACCTCCTGCTCGACGGCCTGGCTGGCGCCGGAGAAGGAGAGCTGTACGACGTCGAGCCGGAGCATCCGCCGCAGCACCTCGTGCTCGGACGGAAGCCCGCGCCACGGCACCCGCGCCGCTCCTGCCGGCCGCCTCGCCGGGCCGAACAGGTAGTCGTGGAGGGCTCTGAGCCGTTCGCTCGCCTGGCGATCGGATTCGGCCGGCCACTGAATCCGGGCTACCGCAGCGATGTCCGAAGCGCAGGCGCACAGTGCCCCCGCCATCGCACGAGCCCGTTCGTACTGCCACTGGCGGTCTTCGTGGCGCATCCATCCCTCGAGGGTCTCGTCGAGCCATTTCTCCAGCTCGTCCATGTTCGTCGCCGTCCCCGATCCGGGCTTCGCCTTGCGGCTCGGCATCTTCGACGCGGGCGCGCCGGCCCAGTAGTCGTCGAGCCTGCGCCGCTCCCGGCGGATGTCCTCCAGTGCGAAGGTCAGCCTGTGACGGGCAGCGATGACCGCCCGGCGTTGATCGGTGTTCATCGGCGCCAGCAGCACCGCCCGCCTCAGCACGTCGACGGCAATGTCCGCCAGCCGCTCGACGGTGGTCACGCCCCAGTCCCACTCGCTGCCCGTCCGGTTCAGGGCCCGGTCCAAGGGGCCGGCGGGGATGAACGAGGCGGCCTGGCCGCGGCTCCGCCACAGCAGCCTCCGCAGCACGTCGGCCAGCTCGCTCCGGCTCCACCTGTCCCACTGCGCCGGCTGCCCCGCGGCGATGAGTCCTGCGATGATCCGGGCGGCAAGGTCGATGCGCACCTCGATGTATCCGCTCCAGGCCCGCTTCGACAGGTCCCCGGTGGCGCCCGCCATGGCTGCCCCGAGACGGTCCCTGACCCGCCGTCGAAGGCGCACCGCCTCGTTGTTGTCACGGATTTCGGCGAGTTCACGCGACACCGAGTCGGTCGACCGCAGCCGGGTGAACACGCCGAGCACGGCATCCCGGGCCTGCGGGCGGTTCTCCTTGCCCGGCAGGGTCGTCGTCTCGCCCGGGTCGGGCACGACGTAGGCGAGCACGCGACGGACCTGGATTTCCGCGGGCTGCCGGTACACCGCCTCCAACGCCGGGCGGATGGGCTTGTTGAGCAGCACACCGCCGTCGAGGACGTACTGCGACTGGCGGAAGTTGGCACCGCCGGCGGATGACGGCCACGGTCCGTCCCCGGCCGTGGTCGATGCGTCCACATCGACCCAGTGCGGCTCGAACGCCCCGGGGAACGAGGAGGTGCACCGGGCCGCGCTCGCCAGCTTCTCCACGACACCGTCGACACCGTCGACGGCCAGGTCTCCGAGGGCGGGTCTGCCGGCGACGGGCTTGGCGAACCTGAAGGTCGCGTCGTGGTCCACTTCGGTGATCCCCACCCCCAGGTCGTCGGTGAACGACGTCGTCCGGCCCTCCCACAGGGTGCCGGTGAGAATGAGTTCGACCGGGTGGCCGTCACTGTCCGCGGCTCCCTGATCGGCGGGCGTGGGGGGCTTGGCGTCGAGGATCCTGCCAAGGGCCTGCTCGAGTTTCGGGAGGAAGTAACCCTCCCCCTGGAGGAGGGACGGCGGGTCCTTGTCGAGTGGACTGCGCAGCAGCCTCTCCAGGCTGCCGTGATCGCGCCACAGGTCCCGCAGGCCACGGAGGTCCCGATTGCGTGCGAGACCGAGGGCCAGGAAAGCGCCATTGATCCCGCCCGCCGACGTCCCGGCGATGACGTCCACTCGCGCATCGGCCTGCACCAATCCGAGCAACGGCTCGTAGACCGACTGCTGCCAGCGGCGCGCCATCGCCAGGTGGTGCAGCTCCAGCGTCACACCACTCATCCAGACGGCAAGGCTCACACCGCCGTTCAGCACGACGGCGAGGCGGATTTCCTGGTCGAAGGCATCTCCTTCCGCGGAATTCCCGGAATTTGGACATTCATCCACTGTATCCACCGCAACGTCTCCATCGGCTTCCCGCGCCCTGCGCACCGGACCTGGCGTAAGCAGTCTGATCCACGGTCGGCAAGGTCCGCAAAATGTCAACAAGATCGTTGGCGAATCAACAGGTTCGCCGCAGCCTGAGCGCACAGCCCCGCACGGTGTCACGCATGTCACGCATTCGGCTCTCCCCGGTAGCGCCATGCCCCGGACGATGATGAACTCGGCTTGTTCGATGCCGCTGGGAGCGCAGCGGTGAGCGCGGCGTGAGCACCTTCGGAAAAGGCGTGAGCGCATTCGGAAAATCCGGGCAGGGAGGAACGGCGACCTGCCGCCCCGGTCGGCGGCGATAGCCGCGGCAACCTCGTCCGTCAACGTCGCACTGACCTTCCCCGCGCGGGAGCCGTCACGATGAACGCACCGCGACGGAGGCCGCAGGCCCCCACCTCGACTGCACGCAACTCGCCAGCTGCGCAGAGAAGTTGCAACTCCGCTGTCGTCGGATCAGGAGAGCGCGGAGGGCCGCAGGCGGCCGGCCCGGCCGAAGCCCGGTGCCGCGTGTCGCTGTTTCGAGGCCGGCGGCGAGGACACGGGCCTCAACCCCATCCCCCGGCCTTCCACGGCCAGGCGACCGCGGACCGCCGGCACCGGCGGCTCCATCGAAACGAGGAGGCCAGGATGGCCAAGCAGCCCACCCCCCAAGGAAAACCGCAGACGACCGGCGCCACCGACCGGCCCGAGCCCGCGTTCTTCCTGCGGGCGTACGAGCAGCTGGCGCTTCTCGTCGACCACAAGATCGGCTGGGACCGCCTGCCCATGCCGCTCGGCCTGGCGACCTTGTACGGCCTGCGGAACCTGCTGCGCCGCAAGAACCTCTTCGACACCACCGGCTTCCCGGCGACGAACCTGCCGCAGATCGAGCCACGCCGGGCCAGTGACACCACCGAGCGCTCGGCCGACGGCACCTACAACGACTTCGCGAACCCGCGGATGGGGATGGCCGGTTCGCGCTTCGGCCGCAATGTGCCGCCCGGACGGACCTTTCCGGAGACCAGGCCCCAGATCCTCTCGCCGAGCCCCCGCGAGGTGAGCCGCGCGCTGCTCACCCGCGACGAGTTCGTGCCCGCCACGACGGTCAACTCGCTGGTCGCCACCTGGATCCAGTTCATGATCCGGGACTGGTTCAGCCATGGGCAGGGCACCATGGAGGATCCGTGGACCATCGAGCTGCTGGAGGACGATCCATGGCCGGTCCGCCCGATCGTGGTGCCGCGGACCATCCCCGACCCGACCAGGCAGCCGGGCGACGGTCTCCCTCCCACCTTCATCAACCAGGACACCCATTGGTGGGACGCCTCCCAGCTCTACGGAGACAGTCTGGAGGCGCAGGGACGGCTGCGCAGCTATGACGGCGGAAAGCTGCGGGAGCCCCTCAACGGCGCGGCGATTCCCGACGACCAGGGACAGGATCCGGCGAACACACCGGGATTCTGGCTGGGCCTGGCGATGATGCAGCGTCTGTTCATCCTCGAGCACAACGCCATCTGCGACCGGCTGCGCGACGACTATCCGCAGTGGACGGACGAACAGCTCTTCCAACGAGCCCGGCTGATCAACGCCGCCCTCATCGCCAAGATCCACACGGTCGAGTGGACCCCGGCGGTCATCAGCCACCCGACCACCGTCGCCGCGCTGCGGGCCAACTGGTACGGCGTCCAAGGCGAGCGGCTGCGTCGGCTCCTGGGCCGGCTCAGCGGCAACGAGGTGATCAGCGGGATCGTCGGCGGCAGGACGGACCACTTCGGCGTCCCCTACGCGCTCACCGAGGAGTTCACCGCGGTCTACCGGATGCACCCGCTGATCCGCGACGACTGGACCTTCCGCTCCGCCGTCGACGACGCGCTGCTGCAGGAGGCGACGTTCCGGGACCTGGCCGGGCCGCACGCCTACGAGCTCCTGGCGAAGCACTCGCTGACCGATCTCTTCTACTCGTTCGGCACGGCCCATCCGGGTCTGGTGACACTGCACAACTACCCGAAGTTCCTCCAGGAGTTCGAGCGACCGGACGGGAAGCGGGTCGACCTGGGCGCCGTCGACATCCTGCGCATCCGGGAGATCGGCGTGCCCAGGTACAACGAGTTCCGGCGCCTGCTCCACCTCAAACCCGCCAAGGACTTCGAGTCGCTGACACCGGACCCCGCCTGGGCCAGGGAGCTGCGCCGGATCTACGAAGGCGACATCGAGCGCGTGGACCTGATGGTCGGCATGTTCGCCGAACGCCGCCCGAAGGGCTTCGCGTTCAGCGACACCGCCTTCCGCATCTTCATCCTGATGGCCTCGCGCCGTCTGAACAGCGACCGGTTCCTCACCAGGGACTACAGCCCCCAGGTGTACACCCGCACCGGTCTCGACTGGGTCGAGAACAACACCATGGCCTCCGTGCTGCTGCGCCACTTCCCGGATCTGCGTCCGGCGATGTCCTCGGTGACCAACGCGTTCACTCCCTGGCAGAGCACCGGGGTCTGAACGCCTCCGCGCTTCGAGGAGCAGTTCGTGGGCCTCGCCGCCGGCATCACCACCAAGGTCAAGAAATCGCAAACCCCTAGAACGTTGCAGGTCGGAAAGGGTCCTCCCCACGCGATCGGGGGTCAGCCGACCGGGGGCGAGGTCACCTACACCGAGGACATGTCCTCCCCGCGCGAGCGGGGGTCAGCCAAAGTAGTGACCGCCCGGTCGTCCGTAACGACCGGCTCATCGACGCCCTGATCGCCCAAGCCTATTCCGCGCTGCGGGTGTCTCCTGGTGCGAGGGCCTACTACGAGAAGCAACGGGCCCGCGGCATCGAATTCAATGCCGCCCTGCGCCAACTCGCCAACCGGCTCGTCGGCATCCTGCACGGCTGTCTCAAGACCGGCACGATGTACGACGAGGCGACCGCCTGGTCGGATCGGGGCCACGTACTCGCAGCTTGATACCCCGGCTCACGGGGTCAACGGTTCCAGACAGCCGACTCCGAAGCCGTCCGCCACTACGACCGCCGTGACCTCACCCGTGTCGTCGCGTCCCACCCAGACCGGGTAGACGCCGTCTCCGCCCAACACGAAGGTGACCAGCCCGGCCCCGGTAGCGTCGTCGGTCACCTTGCTGTAGCCGTCTTCGGTGTCGTGGACGCCTTCGCCGCCGCCGGAGGTGAGGGCCCGCATGTAGCGGCGGCCCAGTTCGGTTCGAGCGGTGGAGTCGACAAAGCAGCCCGTGGCGGAGTCGACGCCGAAGCCGAAGTACTGGCCGTCACGCAGCAGCCTCACGTCCTTGCCTGGTGGGACTGCCATCGTCCAGCGGGCAGTCGGCTTCTGGTTCACCAGCAGACGCACGGCATATGTGTCGCGGGCGGTGAAGCGGTCGCCGAACATTTCGTCCTCGTAGCCGGCGCCGGTCTCCTGCACCGGGTAGACACCGGGCGGAACTTCGATCACCAGCGGGTCACCCTCCGTGCCGGTGGGCAGGTACGAGGGGTCACAGTCAGTGCGGGCCGGGCCACAGCGCGGAGGCGTCGTCGCGGTGCTCGTCCGGCAGCCGGACCGGCCTGACGGGCACCGTGTGCGTCGCGCCGCCGCGGGTGACGGTCCACCGGCAGCTGCTGCCGGTGTAGCTCAGGGCGACCAGCACGAAGGCGTCGTCCGCGTAGAGTTCGACGTACTCACCGATCGTCAGGATACGCAACCGCCTCGGTTCGTCGGGAAGTTCGGTGGACGCGAGGACCGCGTCACCAGACCCCTGGACCCCGAGCCGGCCGTCCGCCCAGCGGACGGTCAGCGCCGGGGCGCCGTCGACGCCCGTCCGCAGCACGACCTCGGTCGGCCCGGCGACGGCCACGTCGCCCACCGCGTGCAGCACCGCCTGCTCACCCGGCTCGTCCAGCCAGCCGTCCAGTCCGGGCCACCATGTCAACCGCGGCGCCCCATCGTCCGCCCGGGTCAGGGCTTTCGGCTGGGCGAGCATGCCCCGGCAGGCGGCGCCGGAGTCCTGGAGCCCGACCCGGCGAGGCACAGTGTGCAGCACGACCCGGGCGCCGTCCGGCGCGGTGACGACCCGGGGCGCGTACGCCAAGGGCGGCCCGAGCGGACCGCGTCGTACCCACGGGCCGTCCAGGTGCGGCGCGGTCCAGGCTTCGATGTGTCGGGTGGCTCCGATGGAGCCGAGCAGCAGCCAGCCGTCTTCCAGCCGTTCCAGGACCGGGCACTCCAACTCGTCGACGTCACCGGGCGACAGCAGGGGCGGGTGCACCTGCCAGTGTTCGAGGTCGTCGGAGGTGGCCAGTCCGACGCAGCCGCCGCGTTCGAAGGGCAGGGCGGCGTCGCTGGCACAGACCACCATGACCCAGCCGGTGCCGTCGTCGTCGCGCACCACGAACGGGTCGCGCCAGGCCATGCCTTCGCCGGTCCGGTACCAGCGCGGATCGGCACGGACCACCGGTTCGGTGCCGTGCCGCCGCCAGCCGGTGCCGTCCGCCCGGTCCGAACGCGCCAGGCCGACCGACTGCAACGGGCCGCCGGAGGGCAGGGTGGTCACGCCGGTGTAGAACATGGCCGTGCCGTTCCCGTGCGGGACCGGGTGCATGGTCCACACCGCGTGCTCGTCGAAGCGGCCGGGCAGCCCCACCCCGAAGGCGCCGCCCTGCGGCCGCCAGTGCACGAGGTCGGGGGAGGTGGCCCTGCCGTAGGAGGTCTCCGCCTTGATGGCGTCGAACGGGTCTGTCCACGGCCCCTGCAGGTGGAGGACGGTGTAGCCATCGTCCCCGGGGAGGACCGCGAAGTCGTTGAGGCATAGGCCGGGAGGTGCGTAGCGCAAGGACAGCTCCTGTCGTGCCGGCGGAACAAACGTGTGCGTCAGGGCGTGCTCCGTCTTTCCGCCCCTGGCGAAGTCGCCTTAGTACAACGGAACGCAAACGCTTGCGCAAGTGCGTTGGGCGGCTTACGGTTCGGTGACCCGGTCGACAGAGCCGAGAGGAGCCGCAACGTGGCGGCCAGCATTATCGATGTGGCGCAGGCGGTTGGCGTCTCCCCCTCTACCGTCTCCCGTGCGCTGCGCGGACGGGACGGGGTATCCGACGAACTGCGCGTCAGGATCATTGCTGTGGCCGCAGACCTCGGCTACACGGCCTCGCGCAACGCATCGAGCCTGGCCAGCGGCCGTACGTGCAGCATCGGCGTCCTGGCGCCGTACGTCGGCCGGTGGTTCTTCGGCACCGTCGTGGACGCCGCCGAGCGGGTGTTCAGCGCCGCCGGGTATGACCTGCTGCTGTACAACCTCGGCTCAGTGGACAGCCGCAAGCGGTTCTTCGCCGAACTGCCTGTCCGCAAGCGGGTGGACGCGATTCTCTCGCTGCTCATCCCGACCGAGGACGAGGCCGAGCGCCTGCGGTCCCTCGGTATCCCGCTGGCGATCACCGTCGGTGGCCCTCGGCCGGGCTTCACCACCGTGGGAATCGACGACCGGGCCGGCGCCGAACTCGCCACCCGCCATCTCGTCAACCTCGGCCACCGCCGAATCGGTCGGATCGGCACCCAGCCCTCCGCTCCGCTGTACTGGACCACCCCCGACCTGCGCCGCCGCGGTTACCTCGACGTGCTCGTCGACGCAGGCATCCCGCACGACCCGGACCTGGAGGCGGACGGGGAGTACACCGTCGAGGGCGGCGAACGCGCCATGACCCGGCTCCTCACCGCCGTCCGGCCGCCGACCGCCGTGTTCGCTGAATCCGACGAGATGGCCATGGGCGCGCTGCGCGCCCTGCGGGCGCACCGGCTGCGCGTCCCGGAGGACATCGCCATCATCGGCTTCGACGACCACGAACTCGCCGACGTAGCCGGGCTGACTACCGTCGCCCAGCCCGTCGCTGAGCACGGCACCCAGGCCGCCGGCCTCCTGCTCCGCCTCCTGCGGGGCGACACCGACGTCCCGGATCACGTCGAACTGCCCACCCACCTGATCGTCCGCAACTCCACGGCTCCCCACCGCGGTTCCCTTCACGGAGACATCGAATGACCGACCGACGCCACGTCCGTCTGGGCCTGCTACTCGCCCTACCAGCCGTCGCCCTGACCGCCTGCGGCGGCACGGGCAGCACGGCCGCCATCTCGGCCGGCGACGGCACCGGCACCATCACCATCTGGGCGCACCAGGGCCAGGACAGCGAGAACACCGTGCTGCAGAACGCGGTCGACTCCTTCAACGGCTCACAGAGCGCCATCAAGGCCACGCTCAAGTTCGTCCCGGAGAAGGACTACACCAAGACGCTGACCGCCACCAGCGCCTCTGCCCTCCCGGACATCGTGGAGTTCGACGGTCCGATGATGTCGAGCTTCGTCTACAACAAGAAGCTCAGCCCCATCTCCGACTACGTTTTGCCCGCGACCGTCGCCAACGCCACCGCCGCCGTCAAGGCCCAGGGCACCCTGGACGGTAAGCTCTACGGCCTCGGCATGTACGACTCCGGCCTCGGCATCTACGCCAACAAGAAGCTGCTGGACGCGGCCGGGGTCAAGTATCCCACCAGTGTGCTCGACGACTGGACCGCCGCCGACTTCACCGCCGCGGTGCAGAAACTCGCGGCCGCCAATCCCAGCCACAAGGCCCTCGACCTCAAGGAGGACTACGGCCTGGCCACCGAGTGGGGCACCTACGGCATGTCCCCGATCGTCTGGTCCGCCGGTGGTGCCCTGGTCAAGCAGGGCAAGGCGGCCGGCGCCCTCGACAGCCCGGCCGTGGTGGACGCCTTCCGGACCTTCCAGTCCTGGAAGCCGTACGTGGACGCCGACACCGACGGAAACGCCTTTGTCAACGGCCGCGTCGCGCTCAGCTGGGTCGGCCACTGGGCCTACCCCGCTTACAGCAAGGCCCTCGCCTCCGACCTGACGGTGCTGCCGCTCCCGGACTTCGGCAATGGCGCCAAGACCGGCCAGGGCTCCTGGGCCTGGGGCATCAGCTCCGGCTCCCAGCACGCCAAGGCGGCCGGCAAGTTTCTGGACTACCTGCTCGACGACACCAACGTCACCGCGATGACCACCGCCAACGGCGCCGTCCCCGCCACCAAGACCGCGCTGGCGGCCAGCCCGCTGTACCGGCCCGGCGGCCCGCTCCACCTGTTCGCCCAAGAGCTCGCCGAACCCTGCGGTGACACCGACATCACCAAGTCCTGCGTCGCCGTCACCCGGCCCCTCACCGCCGGATACCCGGTCATCACCGCCCAGTTCAGCCAGGCGCTGAACGACATCTACGGCGGCGCCGACCCGCAGACCTCGCTCGCCAAGGCCGCCCGGGCGATCGATCAGGACTTCTCCGACAACGACGGATACTCGCTCACCAAGTGACCGCGGCCGGGGGGCCGGCCGGCCGCGCTCGCCGGCCGGCCACCCGCCGGGAACAGGACCCCGCCCATGTCCACCGCCGTCAGCCCCTCGCCGACCCCGGCGCAATCCCCAGCCGCCGCCCGGCCGACCACCCAGCGCCGCCGCAGCCGGGACCGGGTGCACGCCCTGCTGATGACCGCCCCCGCGCTCGCCGGACTGATAGCCTTCGTCGCCGTCCCGTTCGGCTACGCCGTCGTGCTCTCCCTCCACAAAGCCCGGCTCGGCTCCGACCGGCCACCGGCCTTCGTCGGCCTGGAGCAGTACCGCCGGATCCTCACCGACCCCGACCTGTCTGGCCGGTTCCTGCACGCCCTGCTCAACAACCTCACCTTCGCCCTGGCCGTGGTCCCGCTGCAGACCGGCCTCGCGCTCGCCCTCGCGGTGCTGCTCAACCGCAAGCTCCGGGCCATCGGGCTGTTCCGCGCGGTGTTCTTCCTGCCGGTGGTCTTCCCGATGGCCCTGGTGGCGGTGATCTGGCGGCTCATCCTTGCCCGCAGCGACCAGGGCATCCTCAACTCACTGCTTCACCAGCTGAGCTTCGGCCACTGGGGCTCCTTCGACTGGCTGGGCTCCCCGCTCACCGCGATGGCCTCCGTCGTCGTGCTCTCGGTGTGGCAGGGCGTCGGCTTCCAGATGGTCATCCTGCTGGCAGGATTGCAGGCCATCCCGGACGAACGGTACGAGGCCGCGCAACTCGACCGAGCCTCCCGCTGGCAGCAGTTCCGGCACGTGACACTGCCCGGCATCCGCACCACCCTGATCTTCGTCGCCCTGCTCACCTCGGTGCTGTCCTTCCGGGTGTTCGACCAGGTCTACATCCTGGTCCGCGGCGGCGGGCTGAACGAGAACGCCACCCGGACCGTCATGTACGAAGCGGTCACCACGGCCTTCGACCAGAACAACATCGGCCGCGCCTCGGCCATCACGGTGGTCTTCTTCCTGATCGTCCTGGTGCTGACTCTGGTCCAGCGCCGAGTCGCCCGAGGGGACGACGCATGAACCGCACCATCCGGCGGATCGCCGACCATACCGTCCTCGGCCTGCTCGCCCTGGTCTTCGCCCTGCCCGTCCTCTATCTGGTGATCGGCAGTCTCAAGCCGTCCGACCAGGTACTCGCCGGCCTGTCCGGCTTCCTGCCCACCAACCTGTCCCTGCACAACTACGCCGCTGTCCTGCACAGCCTGTCCTCGGACAGCACCGGCCACTTCTGGCGGTTCATGGGCGTGTCGCTGCTCGTCGCCGCCACCGTGGTGGCCGGCGGCCTGGTAGTGAACTCGATGGCCGCCTACGCGCTGTCCCGGCTGGAGTGGGGCGGGCGGAAGCTGCTGTTCACCCTGGTCCTGCTATTGATGCTGATACCGTTCGAGTCGGTGGCCGTGCCGCTGTTCTACCTCTTCGACACGCAGCGGAACACCGTGTGGATCCAGGCCGCGCCGTTCATCGCCAACGCGTTCTCGGTCTACCAGTTCCACACCTTCTTCCAGGCCATCCCCGTCAGCATCGAGGAAGCGGCCCGGATCGACGGCGCCGGACCATGGCGAATCCTGTTCCGGATCATCTACCCCATGAGCAAACCGGCCTTCGCCTCGGTCGCGATCCTCACCTTCCTTACTCAATGGGGCTCGTTCCTTTGGCCGGTGCTCATGGTCGACGATCCCTCCGTACGGCCCCTGCCCCTGGAGATCAGTGTCTTTCAGGGCCAGCAGCCGCCGGACTGGGGGCAGATCCTGGCGTTCGGCGTGCTGCTCGTGCTCCCGGTGGTCGTCGTGTTCGCCTTCTTCCAGCGGTGGTTTGTCCAGGGCGTGGCCGGCTCGGCCGTCAAGGAATGAGAAGCGCGGCATGAGAGGAGAGGTCAGAAGGATGCCCCGCGACCGATTACCGTCCTCGGGGAGTCTGCGGCCGACGCCTTCCCCGGCGACAGCACCCCCGACGGCGGCCTTGCCCTGCGGGTGCTGCCCGGCGGCGGCCCCTCGAACACCGCCGTCGCCCTCGCCAGGCCGGGAACCCCCACCCGCTTCCTCGGACGGATCTCGACCGACCCGTTCGGCCAGCTGTTCTGTGTGAGGACGCGTCCAAGCGCTTGTCTGGCGGTCGCAGTCCGGCCCTGGTCTGTCATCGGCGGACCCGGTGTGCTGGCGGCCCACCCGCTACCTTCCTCGTATGGAACGGGCCGAGATTCTCAGCAGTCTCGCCGCGAGCGGAACTGACACCGCCCCGGAGCGACTTACCGAACTCGCCGACGAGCTCGACATACCGGCTGCCGACCTACTTGTCGTCGCGGGCCACCCGGTGCCGGCGGAACTCCTTCCCCCGGAACGCGACGCCAAAGTCATGAGGCAGTTCGCCTACCGCGTCAGCCACTGCAACCACTCGCAGCTGGCCTTGCTGGAGGGCTTCGTCCGCTCGCTTCCGCGCGTCGCTGCTTCGGCACCCTTCGTGCAGCCGACCTCGCCGTATCACCGCCCCGCCGAGACCGGTTTCGGCGCCGAACTCAGTGGGCTGATCCGCAATCGAGGCTTCGGCATCCGCGAACTGCCGTTCACAGGACTGTCCCTCAGCACGCTGTTCGGGATGGTGTCGAGCCGGGAGCCGAGTCCGCATCGGCGGTACCAGCTTTGTGCCTTGGCCGGTCCGCTGGGCTGGACCTTGTCCGATCTGTTCGCGGTAGCCAATGAGCCGCACACGGGTGAAATCCGTCCGGTGCAGCACTGTCACCATCCCGGGCGGGTGTTCGCAGCCGTCGTTTCCTTGACTACTGCCCAGCTGATCGAGGCCGCCGCGGACGAGACGCTGTTCCGGCGGCTGCCCGGACTGCGGCTCGCCGTGCCGTACGAGTCGATCCGCTACTGCACCGATACCGCACCGACATGGTCGTGTACGGGGTGTACGAGCTGCCGGTGGCCTGCTAGGGCCACGCCGCCCTGGCGGCGCGAGGCGGGTGCTGGCTCGCACCGGACGGCAGTTCTGGGAGCGGCGGTCAGTACTCCTCGTCCGGGTAGCCCCAGGTGATGAAGGTCTCGGCGTCCGGGGCGACCTCGGCCACGGCGGCGGCGAAGGAGGTCTCGAAGTACGGCTGCCAGCGCCCGAATCCGCTGATGATGATCGGGTACCTGGCCTCGCCGCTGACGTAGTGCACACCGTTGTCGACGACCGGGCCGTAGCTGATCTGGTCCTCGAAACCCTCGTCGCGCAGCAGGTCACCGACGGACGAGGAGACCGCCTCGGCCTGCGGGGCGTCGGCGATCTTGGATACGGTGAAGTGAAGATCGATGTTGACGGACATGCCCGCAGGCTACCGGCTCTCGCCGACAGCCCCGCGGCCCGTGCCGGGGCGGAGCTCCGGCACCGGGCTGACCCCTGGTAGCCCTACCTCACCCTGACGAGCCGAAGTCAGTAAAGACGTGCTCATCGTCATCATGCTCCTTGCGGTGTCCGTTGTGGGGGTCGTCGTGGGGATCTGGGCGCTCATTCACGTTGGGGATGGTCAATGCCCGGCGCACGACTTGTGCTGACAGCGCGCCCATCGGCAGTCACCAGCCACTGCCGCTCCGTCCGCAGGCCTTCAGCCGGATCTCGCTGCCCGCCCGCCCCGCTGCGCCCTGGCCGTCATCCTGGTAGCCCTCCGCCGTCGTCCTGGCCGTCGGGGTCGCGTGGGTCGCTGTTCCTGGTCGACGTGGTCGGGAACGCCTCGCGCGTGGCATGGAGCCGGTGGGTGGCTGCGCCCCCGCGGCTGCCCGCCAGGCCGTCTACGTCCGCCCTGACGGACTGTGCGTCGTCGGTGTGGCTGGCCATGGCCGCCGAGACAGGATCGGTCGCGCTGCTCATCGGCAGGCTCGACTGGGACGACATCTACGCCGAGCAGGCGCCTTGGGCGGCGTACGCGTGTGCCGTGCGGTCTGGGCGGCTGGTCGGCGTCCTGCTCGCCGCTGCCCCGGCCGGCCTGGGCGAGGCCTCGGCCGCCGTCTGAGACCGAGGGGCGCTTCGCTGCGGTGAGGGCAGTAGCCCTCTCCATCCCCAGCCCGCCTACCGACCGCCGACCGTCGGGGTTCTCTTACTGGTTGATGATGATTGTGGTTGATGCGAGCATGCCTTGTCGCCCTGCTCCGACGGCGTGCAAGGTCCGAACCCCGCCCACGTGAAACCGACGGAAGCCGGCGCCCGTACCTGCCGGATCGGCCGCGGGATTTCCCCAGTGAGACCGGCAGGTTCGGCTGCGAATCCCGCCCCCGCACCCTCGTCTTCCGCCACGCCATCGCCTTCAGACCGACAGCGCCGCAAGATCAGGTTTTCAGTCGGTCGGCGAGACCGGCGGAGGAGGTAGGCGAGCGTCTCGGCGCTTTTCTCGTTGGAGTCGTGCCAGTGGTCCTCGGGCGGGCCGGTGCCGTAGAACAGCAGCGGGTGTCCAGGGTCTCGGCGAGGAAGGCCGCGGGGGTCCCGCCACCGTTGCGGATCCACAGTGCCGGACACTGCATGGTCCGGCTCATGGCGTCCTCGAGGGCCGCCAGCGCCGGGTGGTCGGGCAGGGTGAGGTAGGGGTCCTGGTTGGTCTCGGCGGTGGTGAGTGGCGCGGCATCACCCGCAAGTCCGGCACGGCAGCCGGCACGCCACCGACGCCGCCGCGCCTGATCAGGCCGACCGGCGCAGCCGCTGAACCATATGCCCCTTTGTGGCGTCTTCTGCCCCGGTACCCGTCCCGATCAAGGAGATCCCACTGTGAAGGTCCACCCCGTTACCGCGCTGTTCCCGATGCTCGGCCCCGACGAACTCCTCGACCTCGCCCAGGACATCGAGAGCAACGGCTTGACCGAGCCCGTCGTCCTGGACGCCGACGGCGTCCTCCTGGACGGCCGCGGACGACTCGCCGCCTGCGAACTGGCCGACGTCGAACCCCGCTTCACCACCTATCAGGGCGACGATCCGGTCTGCCTGATCGTGTCCGCCAACCGCCACCACCCGAACACCACCGCGAGCCAGCACGCCATGATCGCCGCGATGGCACGCTCACTGTCCCCGGGCTCACTCCCGTCCGACACCGCCCGCTGCGGCATCAACGTCACCCGGCTGTCCATCGCCACCACCGTGCTCGAACACGCCCCCGACCTCGCCGAACAGGTCCGCACCGGCACCCTCGCCCTCAATGCCGCCTACACCGCCGTCCGCAGACGCAAGGCTGACGCCAAGGCCCTCCTCGCCCAGCACGCACGACTGCGCCAGCACGCCCCCGACCTCGCCGAGCAGGTCATCGCCGGCCACCTCGCCGTCACCGACGCCACCGCGGCCCTCGACTCCCGACAGGAGGAGGAACACCTCCGCCGGCGCGTCGAGGAGATCGACGCCATCCGCCTCGCCGACGGCGACACCACGCCGGCCTTCGCCCGGACCGCCGAAGCGGGCGATGTCGACTGGCGCCACGCCCATCAGATGGCCGAGCAGTACCTCGCCCAGCGCCACGACGCCATCCGCCACGTCCAGCACAGCCTGGCCGGCATCGCGGAACTCTGGAGCGCCGTCCAGGATCTCGCCCACCACCCTCGGAGCCCCTACGCCCGGGAGATCCTCAAGGGCCTCACCGGCCCGGCGCGCACCCTCGCCCACCGCCTCATCGCTCTCGAAACCGCTTGCGCGACAGGCACGGCCTGATCTGCACCCCGTCGCCGTTACGGCTGAGACAGGTCCGGAAGTCTGCTGCGGCGGCGGAGAAATGTCCCGCCGCCGCTGCCTGTGCATACTCCAACGCGCTCCGACGGACCCCGGGTGCCGCATCTGCCGGCGGCTTCGCGCCCATCCAGGGCCTGGCCGCTGACGGCTCAAGCGCCGCTCCACCCGGCTCCGGGCGCTCGCCCACCGACCTGGACGGACCAGGGCCCGAGTTGCCGTGCAAGAGGCGGAGACCTAAGGAACGCCGCGCAGCCGTCCATGCGGGCCGTGTCAACGCGAAGCCGGGTAAGACCGTGGCCCAGCGGGCGACCTCGCCCGACTGCGCCCCAGCCCTTCCCGGGACGGCGGCCGTCGCGACCGGCATCGACGGTCAGGAGAATTGTCCGATTAAGACACTTATACGATGTTATATCAGCCAATATGGCATTCCGTCAGTTCTTCGTCGGATGTCCATGTGATCTGCATGATACGAACTTGTGTATTCCGGGTCGGTCTGCCTAGCGTTCAGGCTGTTCGCACCTGCGGACCCTGCCGCCGGGACGCCGAGTCCTGTCCACCGGTCGGCCGGACGTCGAGCAGTGCACCGGGCAGGAGCGGGGGAACCAGGTAGTTCGCCGCGCCCTGCTCGGCCCGTTCACGGACGAGATGGGTGTGGCTAGGGGTGAAGCCGCTACGTGCGGCCGGGCTACCTCACGGCCCGAACCCGACAGCTCACCTCGCAGGCGTCGCAGAGGGACGCCCCATGCTGATTTCAGGTACCGGCCGGCATCGCCGTGCGCGCCGGAGACACACCCCGCGTCTGGCCGCCACCGCCGGGATCGCCGGCGCCGGCCTCATGCTGCCGCTGCTGAGCGCGAGCGGAGCCTCCGCCGCGCCCGGCTCCCACACGCACGCGAGCCACGCCGGCTGGCAGGAGCACCATCAGCACCGGCACCAGAGCGACTCCGATAGTCAGCACCGCCACCAGGCCGGCCCACCCTCCGCTCCTGCCTCGCCCGACGCCTCGCACGCCTCGCCGTCGCCGTCCGCCCCGGCCTCCCACGCCCCGGAATCCGCGGCCGCGCGCCCCGGCGGCGAGTCCCAGGGCTCCCATCCGGCGTGGCCCTCTGCTCCGACCCCGGCGGCGTCCCACACGTCCGCGCCGTCGTCCCCGTCCGCCCCGGTCACGCACGCCCCCGCCCCCGCGGCCCCACCCGCCACCCCGGCCGCGCAGACCGGTTCGAACTCGGACGCCGTGCAGCAGGTCCTCAATCTGATCAACCGGGCGCGGGCCGCGCAGGGTCTGCCCGCCTACACCATCACGTCGGGGCTGACCAGCAGTGCCGAGGCCCACAACCAGACGATGGCCGGCGGCTGCGGCATGTCCCACCAGTGCCCGGGCGAGGCCGAGTTGGGGGCACGGGAGACGGCTGCGGGCGTCCAGTGGAACGCCGCCGGGGAGAACATAGGCTACGGCAGCGGGGTCTCCGCCTCGGCCCAGGACATCGCCGCCCTGGCGGTCAGCCTGACCCAGGGCATGCTGAACGAGACGCCGCCGGACGACGGCCACCGCAAGAACATCCTCAGCAGCGTATTCACCCACATCGGCATCGCCGTCCACCGGGATGCCAGTGGAACCGTCTGGCTCACCCAGGACTTCTCCAACTGACCCGTCCGTCAAGGACGTAGGCCGCGGCCGGACCGACCCCGTCCGGGCGGGTCGGCCGCCTCCGTCCCGCGGGCACCCGGCCCGTGGGACGGAGGCGGCCGGAGGATCAGGACCGGATGTCGAGCGCGCCCACCGGGTGGCCGGCCCAGATCGCCCGGGCGGCCACAGCCGGAAGGAGTCCCCCGTTCGGACGCCGTCCTGGCTGTCGTGCGGGTCATGACTCACGGCGTGCGGTACACCGTCGAGGCGAAGACGGCGATCGACGCGCTGCCCGCCGAGCGTCGTGCTCTCTTGGCCTCCCGGCCCAGCAGGCGGTGCGCGGTGATCAGCGCCACCGCGGCCCTGCGGGCAGGCATCGCCTCCTCTTTAGCTTGCGATTTATCCGTTTACGGCGGTTCGCCGGGGTTTGGTGCCTTTCTTGTGGTGAGCCGGTCGGCGGTAGGACTCGTCGGTGGCCAGGAGCAGGCCCGCGTCGTAGTGGTTCGCGGGACGGCGATTCTTCGAACCGGGTGGGCGACCGGGGCCGGGGCGGGAGGGTTTCGGCACTGCGGCCGGTGTTCCGCTTCGACCCCGCCGACGCACCCTGGAGGAGCACCGCTTCGCCGCCGGCTGCACCCGCGACGGACGGGTCATGGGCGCGGTCGGCATCGCCGCCGCCAAGGCCCTGCGCGACCTGCGCACCCACGTGGCCGCCCACGCCCCGTGGCCCCCGGCCTGACCGGCCCCGCCCGACCGGACGACCGCCGCACCCCCGGGGTCAAAGGGAGTAGCCGCTGGGCCGCAGGGTGGTCGCTGGCCCCAGCGCCGCACGCACGGCCTCGTCCGGGCCTATGATCGCTGGGACTTCCCGATCCCGTCACCGTCCTGTCACAGCAGGCCGTCGGCGCAACCGGCGCCGCGACGGCGGTGTGTACCGGGCAGGTACCGGCGCCGGATCGGCACCGCTCGATCCTTCGGAGGACGTCATGCACGGCAGCAAGCAGTACGGAACGAAGGCCCGCAGAGCCGTGGTCGCCGCGGTCTCGGCCGCCGCAGCGGCCCTGGTGGTCACGGCGTGCGGGCCTGCGAACGACGAGCCCGCCGCCGCACCGACCGCGCCGTCCGCCGCGCCCGAGGCTCCCACCAAGGGCAGCACGCCCTCCGCGGCACCGGCCACGGCAGTCGCTTCGCCCGGCGGAACCGCCACCGCCGCGGCGCCGACCTGCGCGGCCGGCGACCTGAAGGCGGACGCCCACCAGGCCAAGCAGCGGCCCGACGGCACGGGGATCGGGGCGGCGATCGTCGCGTTCACCAACGCCTCCGCACACCCGTGCACGCTCCAGGGCTTCCCGACGGTGGCCGGGGCGGCCAACGGTTCCCCGGAGCACAACGCCCCGCTCGCGGTGACCCACAGCGGCTCCGCCGCCCCGGTCCACCTGGCCCCGGGCGGCAAGGCCTGGGTGAAGCTCACCTTCGTCCAGGTCCAGGGCGAGGCCGACGGCTACTGCGTCTCCGGGGCGAAGCCGGTCGCCTACCCCACCCTCGTGCTGGGCCTGCCGGGCGCGGGGGCCCACCAAGTGGCCCTGGACGACGGCCTCTTCGCCGAGTGCGACAACAAGGTGACCACCACCGCACTGCTGGCCACCAGCCCCTCCTGACGAACACCGCCCGACCAGGCCCCCGGCCGGGGCCCCGTCAGCCCCGGCTGAAAACGCCGCCGTTGAGGTCGTAGAGCCGCTCGGCCTGCGCCGGGTCGGTGTGGTGCCAGAGACGGTCCCAGCCCGGGAACCGGTCGTCCTTGGGAGTCATCGACCAGTCGATGAAGCCGGGCGCGTCGTCGGCCTCCGCCAGCGCCGCCCACAAGTCGTGGTCCCGGCAGACGAATCCGTGCTGGAGGGCCTCGCCGATCGCCTCCAGCGTCCCGGTCCGGAAGAGGACGCCGCTGTCCCCGCGGTGGAACTGCCACCACTCGGCCCGCACGTGTCCGTCCTCGTCGCGGACCTCGAAGCACCGCAGGACCAGTCCCTCCTCGGCAAGGACTTCGAACGTCGGGTAGTCGTCCAGGTCGTAGGAGGAGGCGTAGTAGATCGCCTGGGTGCGCCGGTGTCCCACCAGCCGGTCGACCGGTGGAAGGCCGACGTCAACGAATCGAAGCTTCACGGCCGGGATGCTAGCGCCCGTCAGAGGTGAGGCAGCAGCCGTCCCAGTGCTCCGCGACGCCGGTGGTCCAGCTCCGGGACAAACCCCTGGCCCGGGCGGCGGTCTCGATGACGCCCGGTTGGACGTGGCCGGTCCGGCCGGCCTTGGGGGTGAGCAGCCAGATCATGCCGCGCTCTCCCAACAGGTCGAGGGCGTATCCGAGCATGGAGGCGAGGTCATCGTCGTCCTCGTCGCGGAACCAGAAAATCACGGCGTCGGCCAGACCGTCCCAGTCCAGGTCGAGGAGGTCCTGGCTGGCGATCACGTCGACACTGTCGTGTAGGCCCTGGTCGATGTCGTCGTCGTAGCCGACCTCCCGCACGACCATGCCGTGCTCGAACCCGAGCCGCAGAGCGCGCTCGGCGAGCTCTTCCTTCGATACCGCCATCGTGTGCCGTCCCCTCCCGTCCCGGGACGCCGACCGCCCCGCACACGAGTAGCCAATCGCACACCTGTGACAACGGCGGCGTGCCCTGTCCAGGGAGTGGAATTCCGCCCGCGGCAAGCGGCGCGCGCGACACCGTGATCCTTCAACCGGAGACCGACGACCTCGCCGCCTACCTCGCGGCCGACGAGACGATCGACCATCGGCACACCGAACTGTGGCGTCTGGCCGCCGAGTTGGCCACACCCGAAGCGGCGTTCCACCACGTGCGCGACCACGTGGCGCACTCCGCCGACGCGGGCGCGTACAGCGGGGCGTTCCGCGCCTCCGAGGTGCTGGCCGCGCGCAACGCGATCTGCCACGGGAAGTCCCACCTGCTGGCCGCACTGCTGAGGGCGCAGGGCGTGCCGGCCGGCCTCTGCTACCAGCGGCTGGCGGACGGCGAGGGCGGCTCCGCCCTGCACGCCCTCAACGCCGTGCAACCGAACGGCCGCTGGTCCCGCCTGGACGCCCGGGGCAACCGGGAGGGCGTGGACGCACAGTACGACCTGCAGACGGAACGCCTCGCCTGGCCCGTCCGCCCGGAACTCGGCGAGCGCGACTACCCCGGCGTCTTCGCCACCCCGCCGGCCCCGGTGCTCCAGGCGCTCGTCCAGGCGGTGCCCGGCCGGACCGGCCACGGCTACCTGCCGAGCGAACTCCCCGGGACGAACACCGACGGCTGAAACGGGCGGCCGCCTGACCGGGGCGGGGCGCCGGGCCCCGGTCAGGCGGCGAGCACCTGCCCCGCGCACTGGACGACCGGTTCCTCCGGCGACAGGGGAACTCGATCCAGCCCGAGCCATCCGTGCTCCGCCATTCCACCCGATCGGTGCCGCCGGTGCCGCCGGTGCCGCCGGTGCCGCCGGTGCCGCCGGAGCGGCCGGCCTGCGGCCCCGGCCCTTGGCCGCAGGTGGCAGGACAGCCCTGCGGAGCACCCGGCACCACCCCGCTCGTGAAACCGGACTCCTGTCACACTGTGCGGCATGACTGAGCCCGAACCCCATGCCCCGGCGCAGCTCTCCGAGGCACTGCACCGCAGGCTGGAGCGGATCGAGCGGCTCCTGGAGCCGGCGGAGCCCGAGGAGCCGCAGCGTCCGGCGTGGCGTTCGGTCACTCTCGGTGAGCAGCGCTGGGCGGTCTCGGTGGCCATCCTGGTCGCGGTGGGCCTGCAGCTGGCCCTGCCGACCCGTCTGACCATCCATCCGCACTGGATGCTGCCCACCCTGGAGCTGGCGCTGCTGGTGGCCTTGGTGGTCCTCAACCCGCACAAGCGCATCGACCAGACGTCGCGGTTGCTGCGCTTGCTGAGCCTGGCCCTGGTGGCGGTGATCAGCCTGGCCAACGGCTGGTCGGCGGTGAAGCTGGTGCGCGACCTGATCCACACGGCCGCCTCGCCGGGTGCGCTGGCGCTGCTCGGTACCGGCGGCGCGGTCTGGGCGACCAACATCATCGCCTTCTCGCTGTGGTACTGGGAGTGGGACCGGGGCGGCCCGGCGGCCCGTGCCCAGGGGGTGAGGTCGTACCCGGACTTCCTCTTCCCGCAGATGCAGCAGGAGGGCATCGCGGAGCCGGGCTGGGAGCCGTCCTACCCGGACTACCTGTACGTGGCATTCACCAACGCCTGCGCGTTCAGTCCGACGGACACCATGCCGCTGTCGGTCTGGGCGAAGCTGCTGATGATGACGCAGTCGGCGGTGTCGCTGATCACGGTGGTGCTCGTGGTGGCGAGGGCGGTCGGCATCCTGCAGTGAGGGCCCCCGGGACCCGGCTCGTCACCGGCCCTGGCCCTCCCTGGCCCTGCCCCTGCCGCTGCCCCGGACCCATGACGAGTTCAATCAGCCCCGGGTCGCGTCGTCCCCGGAGCGCTGCCCGGGAACGTGTTGGCGGCCTGGGGGCTGCCGGGGAACATCGCCTGCTCAGCGGTCGAGTTCGATGACGAGTGAGGCGTAGGAGGGGATCATCACCTTCCGGGCGTAGCTGCGCGAGACGATCCGGTACGGGCGCCCCGGTGCGCAGACCGCCGCGACCATGCGGGCGATCTCGGCCCGGGCGACGGGGGCGCCGAGGCACAGGTGACGGCCGGCGCCGAACCAGAGCTGGCGCGAGCGCGGGTCGTAGGGGCGCGCCAGGTCGAAGCCGCCGGCCAGATTGTCGGCGGCGTAGGTGACGAGGAGGATCCGCTCGTCCTTGCGCAGCCGGCGCCCGGCCAGGGTGACGTCCGCGCTGACGTGCCGTCCGATCACCGGTGCGGGCGTGGTCACCCGCAGTCCCTCGCGGACGGCGTCGCCGGTCAGCCCGGGGTCGGCGAGCAGCGGTTCCTGCTGTCCGGTGTCGTGGATCAGGGCGACCGTGCGGGCCATCGCGCTGGCGGCGGTCTCGGTGCCGGCGACGAGCAGCAGGGAGGCGAGGCCGCTGGCCTCCTCCAGCGTGATCCCGGCCTCGCGGCAGCGGCCGAGCAGAGTGTCGGGATCGGCGACCGCGTACGCCGCCGGGATGCCGCTGGTCAGTGACGTGACGATGTTTTTGGCCGCTTCGATCCGCTCGGGCGGCAGTTCGGTCGAGGCGGTCGTGTCGAGTGCGAGCGCGGCCAGCCGCTCGCCGGCGGCGAAGGTCTCCAGGTAGGTGGAGTCGGGGCTGTCCAGCGGGAGCCCGAGCCCGAGCAGGTCGGCCATCAGACGGCCGACGACGAGCCGGGCGGCCGCGGCCACGTCGACCCGCTCCCCGGCGGAGAGGCGCTTGGTGACATCGGCGTAGACCGGTCCGGCGGCGCGTTCGACCAGGGCGGCGGAGTTGTCCTCGGTGAACAGGTCCCGGGCGCGCCGGCGCAGGTCCGCGTGGCCGGCGCCGTCGAAGAGCCGGGTGACGTACGGCCCGAGGACCTGCTCCCACAGGTGGCCCACGCCGCCCTCGCCGAGCAGGGTGAAGTGCTGGTGGTCGTTGAGCACGGCCCGGATGAGGGTCGGTTCGCTCGCCACCCAGCCCAGCCGGGGCACCCGCCGCAGCGGTCCGAAGGGCCGGGCCATGGTGATCCTGGTCAGCGTCCACAGGGCGGGCTGGCTGGCCCACAGCAGTCTGCTCTCGTGCCGCTGCGCCGTTGTCGTGCCCATCGCCGTACCGCCCCCACCGCTGCCTCGAATGTCCGTGCGAAGAACCGTACCGCGGCAGGCCGAGGCGGGGATCATCATATGATCAGGCGGCTCGGGGGAGGCTTGAGCACGTGTCGGAGGGCAGTGGGCAGTTGGTGGGGCAAGGCGGCGGGGTGCGCGCAGTGATCGCAGCGGTGGCGGTACACCTGCCGGAGGACACGCTCACCTCGCGCGACGCGGAGCAGCGGATCGCCGACAGCGGCCCCTACCGGCCGCGCCCGGGGCTGATCGAGGCGGTCACCGGGATAGGCGCGCGGCACGTCGCCCCTGACGACTGGCAGGCATCCGACCTGGCCGCGGCGGCAGCCCGCAAGCTGCTGGCCAACGCGGGCCTCGCCGCGAGCGACGTCGACCTGCTGATCTTCGCCAGCGCCTCGCAGGACATGGTCGAGCCCGCCACCGCGCACATCCTGGCGTCGAAGCTCGGGGCGCGCTGCCCGGTGTTCGACGTGAAGAACGCCTGCAACAGCGTGCTCAACGGGATCCAGGTCGCCGAGGCGCTGATCGCCGCCGGGCAGTACCGCAGGGTCCTGGTCTGCACCGGGGAAGTGCCGTCGCGTGCGGTCCGCTGGTCCGTGCGGGACCGGCTCCAGTTCGCCGAGTCGTTCCCCGGCTACACCCTGTCCGACAGCGGCGCGGCCGTGCTGCTGGAGGCGGGACGGGCGCCGGAGGGGATCTTCCACCGGGCCTTCACCGCAGACTCCACGGCCTGGGAGGTCGGCACCCTGCCCGGCGGCGGCACCGCGCACCCGCGGGACCCGGAGGCGGGATACTTCCGGATGGACGGCGCGCGGCTGCACGCGGCCTTCGAGGCGCTCGGCCCCGAGCTGATCCACCAGGCGCTGGCCGAGCACGGCCTGACCTGGGCGGACTTCGCGGTGGTGGCGGTGCACCAGGTGACGGTGCCCCTGCTGGAGGCGTTCCTGGGCAGGACCGGCCTGAGCGGCGGGTCGCTGGTGCCGGTGCTGCCCGGGCACGGCAACCTCGCCTCGGCCTCACTGCCCTTCCAGCTCGCCCGGGCGCTGGAGCAGGGCCGCTGCGGGCCGGGGGACCGGGTGGCGCTGATCGGTCTGGCCGGCGGGGTCTCGCTCGGCGTCGTCTTCGCGCGGCTGTGAGCCCGACCGTACGCCCGTCCGCGACCGTGCCCGCACGCCCGTACGCGACACTGCCCGTATGCCCGTACGCGACACTGCCCGTGCGCCCGAATGTGAAGGAACACCAGTGACCGACCTGTGGGTGGTCGTGCCCGCCTACAACGAGGAAGCCTCGCTGCCGGCCACGCTGCGCGCACTCGCGGCCCAGCGCGACGCGGACTTCGAGTGCGTGGTGGTGGACAACGCCTCGACCGACCGGACCGCCGAGGTGGTCCGGGAGTTCGCGCTCACCGCCGGCTTCCCGGTGCACCTGATCACCGAGGCGCGCAAGGGCACCGGCGCGGCGGCGGACACCGGCATGCGGTTCGCGATCGCGGCCGGCGCCCGGTACCTGGCCCGCACCGACGCCGACTGCCTCCCGGTGCCCGGCTGGACGGCGGCCGTACGCCGTGGCCTGGCCGGCGATCTGGAGCTGGTCACCGGTGAACTCCTGCCGCGAACCGACGAGTTCAGGCTCAAACTGTGGGAGAGCCGGCTGCTGCCGGCGGTGGTCGCGCTGGCCGCCTGGTTCGGCAGGTTCCGGCCCGGCAACCGCGACCCGCAGTACCTCGGCCCGTACCTGATGTGCCCCGGCTGCAACCTGGCCATCACCGCCGGCCTCTACGAGCGCAGCGGCGGCTTCCCGCGCACCGCGATCGAGGAGGAGCACGAGGACCGCGCCCTGGTGAACCGGGTGCGCAGGCTCACCGCCGCCTACGGGCAGGTCCCGGGCATGCGGGTACACGGCTCGGTGCGGCGGCTGCGGGCGTTCGGCCTGCGCAACACGCTGGCCTGGTACGCGGACCACCGCTACCGGCCCGAGGTGGTCGACATCCGATGACGCGACCGAAGCGCCGGGAACACACCTGGGAGCGGCGGGTGCAGCTGGCCGCCCACCCGCTGGCGTACCCGTTCATCACGGTCGTGGCCCGGCGCGGCCCCGCCGTGCGGGTGCCGGGGGTCGGGGTCGTGGTCGGCGATCCGGAGCTGGCCCGGCAGGTGCTGCTCGACCACGAGGGGTTCCGCAAGGACGGCCCCGGGTCCTCGGGCGCGCTGTGGACGCCGGTGCTGGGGCCGGCCGTGCTGCTGAACATGGAGGGTGAGGAGCACCGGCGGCTGCGGGCCGCGCTGGCCGGCCTGTTCACCCGGGCCCAGGCCACGCAGCTGTGCACCCGCGTCCTCGAACCGGTGCTGGCCGAGGCCACCGAACGGCTCGACGCGGGCGGCGCGGTGGACCTGGTCGCACTGACCAGGACGGCGGCCGGCACCGTGATCGGCGACCTGCTGGGGCTGGCCGACGCCGCGGGAGAGGAGGTGTTCGAGCGGGGCGAGCGCATCGTCCGGATGGTCGGGCTCCGCACGAGGAAACTGACGCCAAGTCAAGTCGCCAAAGCCAAGGCGGTGCTGGCCGACCTGACGGCGGCAGCGGGCGAGGCGTACGACCGCGGCGACCCGGGCTCGATGATGGCGCGGCTGCGCGCCCACGGGCTCGACCGCGAACAGGCGCTCGGCCTGGCGGCGGCGTTCCTGCTCACCGGAACGGAGACGGTGGCGACGACCGTGCCCCGCATCTTCGCGCTCTGGCACGACTCCGGTCTGCTGCCCGCGCTGCGGGCCGACCTGGAGAGCGGCGGCGCGGCGCTCGACGCGGCGATCGACGAGGCGATGCGGGTGATCACCCCGAGCCCCGCGATGCTGCGCCGCGCCGCACGGCCGGGCCGCCTCGGCGCGACGACGGTACGCGAGGGAGACCGGGTGGTCATCGCCACCGCGCGCTGCGACCTGGCCGCGGGCCCCTTCGACCGGGCCGTGGCACTGGGCCGGTGCCCGGCGCACGATCCCAAACGCCTGTGGTTCGGGGCCGGACCGCACTACTGCATCGGCGCACCGCTCGCCCTGGCCGAGATACGAGTGCTGCTGCGGGCACTCCTGACGACGGGAGCCGAACACATCGTGCGGCGACGAGCCAAGCGACGGGTCCTGATCCCGACCTACGCACACCTGGAAGTGACGACGTGAACGGCGCCCCCGACACCGCAGGCACCGCATCGGCCGGACCCGCCACACCGGCCGGACTCACCGGACTCACCGGACTCGCCGGACGGATCGCGGACCACGCCCGCCGCACTCCCGACGCCGCCGCCCTGCTCGACGCCCACGGCACACTCACCTACGCCGAACTCGCCCGGCAGATCGCCGCCACCGCGAACGGTCTGCGCGCCGCGGGCATGTCCGCCGGCGACACGGTGCTGTTCGCCGTCCGCCCCGGCCGCGACGCCCTGGTGCTCGGCCTGGCCGTCATGACGACCGGCGCCGCCGTGGTGGTGGCCGACCCCGGTGCAGGCGCCGAACTCGACGCCGCGCGCGGACACCTCGTCACCGAACGCCTCACCGCACCGCGCTGGCTGGCCGCCGAATCCTGGCTCTGCGCACTCGCCGCCCGCACGACCGGACGCACCCTGCTGCACCGCCTCGGCCTGAACCTGCCCGCGCTCGCCGACCCCACCCTGCGCCTGGTCCACACCGGCCCGCGGCTGCCGGGCCTGCCCCCGGACGCGCTGCGCGCCGCCTCCCTGGCGCGCATCTCCGCGGACACCGCGCCCGCAGGGGATCCGGACCGCCCGGCGCTGGTCGTGTTCACCTCCGGCACCACCGCCCGCCCCCGCGCGGTCGTCCACAGCCAGGCCACACTGCTCGCCGGCGCCGACCTGCTCGGCGAGAGCCTGGGCCTGAGCGCCGCCCTGGGCCCGGTGGTCGTGCACTCCGAGCAGCTGATGATCGCCTTCGCCTTCCTCGCGGCCGGCGCCACCTGGTCGACGGCGCCGCTGCCCGTGCGCCCGAAGCGGTTCCTGCGGGACCTGCGCCGCCGCCGGGCCACCCACACCTTCGGCACCCCGGCCTCCCTGGCCCGCCTGCTCGACGCCGGCCGGCTCCCGGACACCCTGGGCACGGTACTGCTCGGCGCCGCTCCCGTGCCGCCCCCGATCTTGCGCCGCCTGAACGACGCGCTCCCCGCGGCCCGAATCGCGGTGATCTACGGCGCGACCGAGATGCTGCCGATCGCCGTGACCGAGGCCCGTGACAAGCTCGACCACGCACCCCACGGCGACCTGGCCGGCCACCCCCTGCCCGGAGTCACCGCACGCCTCAACGACGAGGGCGAACTCCTGCTGCGCGGCGCCCACCTGGCGATCGGCTACCTCGACGACGGGCCGATCGGCGAGCTCAACACCGGCGACCGGGCCCGCATCGACGCCGAGGGCCGGATCGTGCTGCTCGGCCGGACCAAGGACATGCTGATCCGCGGCTCCTTCAACCTCTACCCCGGCCTGTACGAACCGGCGGTGGCCGCACTGCCGGGCGTCGCCGAGGCCGTCATCGTGGGCGTGCCCGACCCGCAGACCGCCGACGAGGCGGTGGTGCTGGCCGTGCGCCCGGACGGCTCGCTCCCGCAAGCCGAACTCCTGCGCTCCCTGCGACGCGAACTGCCCCGCACGATCGACCACGCGGCACTGCCGGACCGCATCCACTGCCTCCCGCAGATCCCCCGGCGGGGACGGACCGAGAAACCCGACCGTGAACGGCTGCGCGCGCTGGTCGCGAAGGAGACGCCGTGATCACCGTCGTCACCGGAGCCAGCGGATTCGTCGGCAGCGCCGTGTGCCGCGCGGCACGGGCCGCCGGGCACCGGGTGCTGGCGCTGGGACGGCGCACCGCCGTCCCAGCCGACCTGACCGGCGGCGCGCCCTACCTCTCCTGGGACCTCGCGGACCCCGCTGCCCACCCGTCCATCCCGGCCCCCTTCACCCGCCCCGACGTGGTGATCCACTGCGCCGGCCTGGCCACCGACTGGGCCCGCCCCGACGCCTTCCACCGCGGCAACGTGCTGGCCACCCGGGGCGCCCTTGCCGCGTTCCCCGAGGCGGCGCGCTTCGTGCACCTGTCGACCGCGAGCGTCTACGACCCGCGCCAGCCCACCGTCATGGCTCGGGAGGACGAGGCTGACACGGTCCGCCACACCGACGCCTACGGGCGCTCCAAAGCCCTGGCGGAGCAGTGGGTGCGCCGCACCCGCCCCGACGCGGTGATCCTGCGCCCGCACGCCGTCTACGGCCCCGGGGACACCACACTGCTACCCCGCGTCCTGCGGGCGGTACGCCGAACCCCGTACGGGCCAAGGCTGTTCGCGATCGGCGACGGCCGGCAGCGGCTGAGCCTGACCAGTGTGGCCAACCTGGTCGACGCCTGCCTGCTCGCCGCCCAGGGCGAAGCCCGCGGCACCTTCAACATCACCGACCGCGACCCGCTCGTGCTGGACGACGTACTGCGCCAGGTCCTGGCCGCCCACGGCCTGCCCACCACCCCCGTCTACCTGCCGCTCGCCCTCGCCCTGCCCCTGGCCCGCGCCGCCGAACTCCTCACCCGCACCACCCGATCCACCCGCGACCCGCGCCTGACCGTCTACGCCGCCCGCCACCTGGCCCACGAACGCACCCTCGACCTCACCGCCGCCCACACGCACCTGGACTACCGCCCCGCACCGACGGACCTGGCACCCGCCCTGCGCCGGGCATCGGCCCCTTGACGCCGGGCAGGCCACGCCGCGCCTCAGGAACCGAGCACCGCGCGGATGCGCTCCGCGGTTCCGCGCGGGCGCAGGACGTAGTCGTTGTGGCCGCCGGGAAACGTCTCCGGACGCGTGTGGCCCGACCGCGCCACCGCCCGGGCGCAGGCCGCCGGCCGGCCTGGACGGACCCACGACGCGGAGGGGCTGGTGTGGCACTCGGGCGCGCCGCCCGGCAGGAGGTGAAGGGCAGCCACGCTCAATGACCTGTCCCGGCGGTTCGCGGAGCGGGCTCACCTCCACCTGAGTCCAAGTTGGTGACAGCGACCTGGCATCCGCTCACGATGCGCACAGTCCCGTCGTCCGCGTTGGCCGGTGGAACCGGGCCCGCTGTTCTACTGCTCCGGCGGTATGGCTGGCGCGGGCAGGTCGAGGACCCGGGTGAGGGCGCCGGTGACGGGAGTCCGGCGGCCGGGCAGGTGCCGAAGAGCCCAGTCGGCGGCCAGCGTGAGGAAGTCGGCCAGGTCGCGCTCGGCACCGGCGAGCAGGCAGCGGAGTTCGGTGACGGACAGTTCGATCACCGGACTGCCGCTCTGCTCGGCGTTGACCGTGAGCCGGACGGTGTCGCCGAAGCGCTCTGCGACCGGTGACACGGGGTCGTGGCCGAAGCCGAGCAGGCCACCGCTGTCGACGAGCCGGTGCCAGTCGCGCCAGTCCTCCAGCCCGTCGCAGCAGCCGGGCAGGAACACGATGCCGGTGGAGTCGTCGGTGACCCGCAGGCCTCCGGCTGCGAAGGGGGCGTCGAAGGTCAGCAGTCCGTGGAGGAAGGAGTCGAGTGGGTCGTCGGGCCGGGGCGGGCGATCGCCGTCGGGGTCGATGTCGTTGCAGTCGGCGATGCGCATCACCGCCGTCCCGACCTCGGCGGGTGAGAGCCCGCCGCTGAGGGGCAGGAAGCCGGTCGGCTCGATCTCGGCGACGGGCCAGAGGTCGAAGCCGTCAGGGGCGCGGATCTCCAGGACGGGCTGCATCACGATCACCTGGCGAAGTGTTCCGCATCGCCCGCCCGTGACGCCTCCCGATTACGCCGCGCCGCCCCGCTTGTGCCGAACCCGAACCAGCACGGGAGCTGAGCACCTTCGGCTGTACCACCCCGGGCAGACACAGGTGTACGCCGACACCTCGTCGCCGGTGACCCATGAGGCCGTGACGCCGGCGGCCAGGGCCTGGGTGATCATCTCGGTGGCCAGGGCGGGCTTGGCGGCGAACCCCGGGTGGTCCGGGATGCCTGCGGCCGGACACCGGTCGGGGTCCTAAGTCCAGGAGCGTGGGATGTAAAGGCGCCGGTCGATGGCAGCGTGCCCGACCGGGGTGGAGTAGACGAGGCAGATGAGGTAGACGGCGACCTGGGCGTTTTCGATTCGCCCCGCGGTCCCGGTGTACTGACGTTGCACCCCGACGCTCGCGGTGCCGGTGCCCCTCTTCAGGTCACCGGTCTCGTCCACCACCAGAACGGCATCCTGGTTGCCGAGGTGCTCGACCACGAAGTCCCGTATGTCGTCGCGGACTCCGTCGGCGTCCCAGGACGCGCGGCTGAGCAGGTGCTGCATACCGGCTGGACTGCCGTCACCGGCATGCTCCGCGATCGTCCAGCAGCTCTTCCGCGGCAACTCTGCCAGCAGGCCCGGCACGAAGGCCCGTGCCCTGCGACGCGGCTCGACCCGGGCGAACCGCCTCGCGATCCTCGCCATCAGGTCGTCACCGGCTGCCACCGGGCAGGGTCTACGCTGTGGCCCACGGCCATCGGCTGATCTTCGTCTGTCCACAATCAACGATGGCCGTGCCCTTTCTACGCCACCCAGCAGTACAGGTTCTCGTCTTCCTCGCGGACGGCACGGGCCAGGTCGGCCAAGCTGCTCAGGATCCACACCGACAGCAGCGGCAGCTTCGGCGTCCGGTGCCACGAAGACCTTGATGACGATGCTCACCGGGGCATAGTGCCTGCTCCACCGGGCCCGGTCTACCTGCTAGCAGCCAGCAGAAGCCGATCTACCGACCCGAGATGCTCACCGCCCACAGGCCAAGATCAAGATCTACAGCTGGAGTACTACGCGGTGGGCGCGTGGATGCGTCGGCAGCGCATGGCCGCGGGCCTGGCCGAGGAGCAGGTCGCGAAGCTGGACGTGCCGGACGGGTTGTGGCGGCTGGAGCCGGACTGGAACCGCTCCTACCGCCGCCTGCTCGCCTACCTCGCCGCCGGAGGCACCCTCGACGGCCCGGCCAATCGCGCTGGCCTGGGCGATGACCCGACCTTCCGGCCCGGCGCCTGGCTGCGCAAGCAGGCGACGGCCTCACGACAGCTGAATGCGCGAGCCCACCAGTAGACCGCCGGTTCAGCGGACCTCGGCAAGCACGTGGCCCGGTGCCTCGGTGCCCGCGTCGGCGGTCCGTTCGCCGTCCGGGCCCCAGGCACCGGCGGCGCCGCAGCCCACGCCGTCCTCGTTGCTGCCGAGGACGTTGCCGAGCACCACGTGGAGACCGAACTCCCGGGCCCGCACCGGATAGACCTTCTCGAACGAGTCGTTGTCGGCGGAGAGCACCGAGCTCGCCAGATAGACCGTGCAGCCGTCGGCGGCGGCCCGCTCGGCGAGCTCCGGGAATCGGTTGTCGTAGCAGGTGGCCAGTGCGAACCGGGTGCCGTCCAGCTCGAATCGGCCGTCCCGGCCGCCCGCTGCGAAGACCTCCTGCTCGATGCCGTACAGGTGCTGCTTGTCGTACCGGGCGAGGAGTCCGCCGTCCGGACCGATGACGAGCGAGGTGACCGTAGGCCGGCCCTCCGCCGTGTGCACGGGACCGTTGACGACCGCCGCCGCCGAGACGGCGCGGCACGCCTCCCGTACGGGTTCGAGGCGGGCGTCGTCCTCGGTGAGGACGAGGCCGGGGGTGTCTCGGATCAGCGTCGGCTCGTAGCCGGTCACGGCGAGCTCGGCGAAGACGACCATGCGGGCGCCGTCGGCCCCGGCGGCCCGGATCAACCCGGCGATGGTACGAACGTTGGCGTCGATGTCCCCGGCGACCGGGGCGAACTGGGTGGCTGCGACGATCACGGCCCCCATCATCGCCGCCGACCGGACCGCGGGAAACACCGGGCCCCGCAGTACGAGAACCCACTGGAGATCACGGAAAGCCACCGCCGCGCTCAGCAGCACCGACAACTCATACGCCAGCCACCAGTAACGAGGCCGTTTCCCGGCCATGCGACACCCGGATCCCGAGCCGCGCCCGTCCAGCCCCGGCCGACCCGGCCAAGGGGATATCCGAAGTCCCGCGCGGGCGCCGACGAGACGGGCATGCTGGGCGTCGTGACCATCGACAGCCACCCCGCTCCGGACGCCGCCCCGCCCGGTACGCGCGTGCCCGCCAGCCGCCGGGCCGATGTCCTGTCCGCCCCGCCCCGCCTCGTTACGACCTGGCCCGCGACCTCAACCAGGCCGCCGACGCCGTCCGCGCCCTGCCCGGGCGCCGGGGCGTGGACGTGACGCTGGCCGCCTACACCGCGGTGGTGTGCACCGCCTCCACCGCAGCCGGCGCGCTCGAGGAAGCGGCCCACTTGGCCGTCGCACTCCAGCCACCACTGCCGCACCGCGGTGATGAGGCTCGTTGAGTTTCCGCAGATCCTCATCAGCGGCGTAGGTGCGCTGCCAGGTGATCGGCCAGACC
Organism: Kitasatospora sp. NPDC059648; assembly: GCF_042734825.1. NCBI lineage: Bacteria > Bacillati > Actinomycetota > Actinomycetes > Kitasatosporales > Streptomycetaceae > Kitasatospora > Kitasatospora sp. NPDC059648. Next base: position 67,062 of record NZ_JBHWDU010000038.1, read on the forward strand.
GGACACCAGAACGGGTCGATCTCCTCCAACGCGCGGCGTCGGTCCGGCGCGAGCGCCGGTTTCGGACCGCCCGGGGATGCGGCCGACGGACGCCCGTGGTCCGGGGACCGCGGGCGTCCTGGGTACCTCAGCGGTGCCGCGTCACCGGCGGGCGCCCCGACGGCGGGCGACCACCAGCGCGCCCCCGCCGACGGCGAGCAGCGCGGCCCCACCAGCGCCGTAGACGATCATCTGGCTGCTGTTGCCACCCGTGCTGGCCAGGGTGCTGGCCGGCGTGGTCGAGACCGGATTGACGGTCGGCTTGCCGACCGGGCCGCTCGTGTCCCCAGGCACGGCCGGGGCGGTCGACGGGATGCCGCCGGACGGCGTTCCGGTGGTGGCCGGCGCCGACGGCCTGGCGGTGGTGGAAGGCGAGGCGGTGGCCGTCGCGGTGGCGGTGCCCGAAGGCGTCGCTGTGGCGGTGGGCGTCCCGGTCGGGTGCGGGGCCGCGGTGGCCGTGGGCGACGCCGAGGAGGTCGGCACCGGGACGGTCGGCGTGCCGCTCGGGGTCGGAACGCAGGCCTTGCCGCCGTTCCAGGCCGAGATCAGGTTGTCCGTGAAGACGCCGTCCGGGTACCTCGGCGCGGGGTTGGCGACGCCGTCGAACTTCTTGTCGCCGTTGTACAGGTCGATCTGGCCGAAGCACTTCGGCAGGTGGGCGGACACGTCCAGGGTCGCCTGGCGGTTCCCGCTGCGCAGCGTCGTGGTCGCCCAGCCGAGGAAGGTCTGCTTGCCCGAGGTGGCCCAGGTCGGCCCCTCGGTGTCGTAGGAGGCCAGCGAGACCCGGTAGTCGCAGCCGTCCACGACGTCGCCGACCAGGCGGACCTGGATGACGCCGTGCGGCTGGGACATCCGGCCGTCGGAGATCCAGTCCTTGCCGCCGTCGACGGAGTACTGGACGCCGGCGGCGCCGCAGACGTGCTCGGCCTGGGCCTGGGCGGTGCCGGCGGTGAGCAGGGGAGCGCCGACGGCTATGCCGAGGGCGGTGAGGGCCGGAAGGCCCCGGCGCAGGAGTTGGTGCACGAGGAAGCTCCCTAGGGGTAGTACACGGTTCGGGTGGGACTCACCGCTCCCCGGCGGCGATCCGGAAGGACCGTCACCGGGGAGCGGACGTGAAACCGTGACCGTACCCGATGGCCCGACAACGCCGGACCGCAAGGCGTGAACGTGGCAGCGAGACAGCCGTGCCGGAGCAGCTCAAGAAGCTGAATGAGCGTCATGCAGCCGCCGAAGGCTTCTCCCAGGGCGAGTACATGTGAGTTCTCGGCCTGACGACCAGAACGAAGAGGCCGCCACCAGACACGGCGACGGCCTTCCTGCGCCTTCTCGGGGCCGCCGTAGCGTGCCGCCGACCACCGACATCGGCCCCTGGCCGGGCCAGCCCGCTACGCCGCCCACTCGACGCCGTGCTCGGCGAGCTGCGCCAGCTGACTCGGGGTCAGCTTCGCCCGGCGGTCTTCTGGTTGTTGAGCCAGGTGCCCAGCGCGAAGTGCGACACCACCACCTGCTCCTCGCCGCCGGGGCCGATGTCCACGGCCCTCCACGGGTTCCTTGTGCGGGCGGAGCACCCGGGGATGCCGCTCCCGCTCAACGAACTGGGCGAGGGCGGCGGCCCGCTGCAGCGCGGTGCGGTGGGCGGTGCGCTACCTGGTCGCGGGCGGCATCGCCTGGAGGGCGGTGCCCGCGGACTTCCCCGCGTGGGACCGGGTCTACGCTTCTTCCGGCGTTGGCGGGACAAGGGCCTCGTCGCGGAGTCCACGACCGGCTGCGGGACCGGGTTCGCGAGGCGGCGGACCGGGATCCGGAGCCGACCGCCGGGATCATCGACGCGCAGTCGGTGAAAGGGGCCGCGTCGGTGCCGGCCACGAGCCGGGGGTTCGACGGCGGGAAGAAGGTGAACGGCCGCAAGAGGCACATCGTCGTGGACACTCTCGGGCTGCTGCTGGCGGTGCTGGTCACGGCGGCGTCGGTCACCGACCGGGGCGCGGGGCAGACGCTGTCGGCCCGGTTGCGGGAGCGGCACTGGCGCATCTTGCTGGTGTGGGCCGACGGGGGCTACACCGGACGCCTGGTCGACCCCGCCCGCGACGCCTGGCGGATTGCGCTGACGGTGGTCAAACGCAGCGACGACACCAGGGCCTTCGTGGTGCTGCCGAAAAGGTGGCTGGTGGAGAGGACGTTCGCGTGGCTGATGCACTCACGCCGCCTGGCCCGCGACTACGAGACCCGCACCGACACCTCCGAGACGATGATCCGGTGGTCGATGAGCATGGTCATGAGCCGCCGGCTCGCCCGGCGAGCACACTGAACATCCCCGGCCTCCCCCTCGGCCAGCCAGCCCCGCACGGCCAGGCGCTTCACCTTCGACCGCACTCCCTCGCGGCGGCCTTGGGCCTGGAGGTGGTCGCGGCGAAGGCCACGCCGGGTCCGCCGGGTCGGTCACTCCGAACAGACCTATGGGCGCGGGCATTTCCGGCAGGGGAGGGATGCGCCAGGGGGCGTCGGAGGCGGCGGCCGCGTCGGTCAGTCGCTGGGTCTTGGCCGGTATGACGTCCAGTGCGCTCTCCCCGTCAGTCGGGACCATCGCGTCGACGTAGATCAGATGCGCGATCGCGCTGAAGGACGCCGTGCAGCTCATCGATCACCGGTGGGCCCAGGTCATCGAGGGGCGGATCGTCCTGGTGTCACCCACGCGGGACCACGAGAACGTGGCGGCGAAGATCCGCCGCCAGCTCGACCGGCGTGTCGACGAGCTCGGTTGCATCAGCGGCTCCGGCAACCTCGACCTGCCCGGCTCCCCGAACTGGTACCTGCCGGACCTCGCCGTCAAGGGCCCGGCCCGGCCTGCGGCCGTGACGTCGTTCCTCGACCGACGGGATCCGGACGAGCTGGCCGCTGACGCCTACAGGGACGACTACACCGCTCCCCGGATGGACTGGTGACCCCAAGCCAGAATGCGTGACAAGGGCGCCGGCCGGGACAGCGAATGTCCCGGCCGCGCCTCTGTGGCGGGTGGTCAGCTGTCGGCGGCCGGGGAGGCCAGGCCGCCGGGTCCCAGCGGGCGGTGGGCACCGGGCGCGAGCCGCGGAGCCGGAGCAGCCTCGGATTCGAGGAAGGGCGTCCGGGCCCGCTCCACCGCGGTGAGTCGGGCCTCGGGGGACGGCGGGACGGTGGCCGGATCGGCGGGGGACTCGGAGAAGGGACGCCACAACGGGCGCCGCTCGGAGTTCGTCATGATCGCCAGTGTGACAGTCAAGGGGATGGCGGCTGCGAGGCCCTGGACGCCGAAGGGTCCACAGGGAAGCAGTCGGCGAACTCGTACCCCCTTGACCACCAGCGCTGACCTGCGGTGGTCCTTGGCAGGACACCGGCGGCGAGGCAACCCGTAGGGCAACTCGTACGACCACTCGTAGCGCAATTCGTGGGGCCACTTGTACGGCAATCTGTAGAGCAACCCGGCCTGCGGGACGCTGGCAGGGGCGTCACCGGTACTCCAAAACGTGGCCAGTCGCCGCATCGAGCCAGCTCCAACCGAACCGCCACGCCGTGATGGTCCGACGCCCCGGCGGATGCGTCCGGCAACCGGGAGCTGTCGCCGTGTGGGACCAGCGCGGGGCGCACCGTCGGAGAGGCGGAGCCGCCGCCGGGCAGCCGGGAAGATCCTGGAGAACGTCCAGCAGGCTTTCCATCGCGCCGGAGACGACGAACCGTCGAAGGGGCGGCACTGCTCTGGCCC
>NZ_JBHWDU010000039.1:0-59380 GCF_042734825.1 Kitasatospora sp. NPDC059648
CGATAGGTCAGTTCAAGCCCACCGCTGACGAGGGCGACCGCATCCGGCGTCAGCGCCACCTGCGCCGCGAACAGTTCCGGCAGGCTCGCCCCGGCAGCCCCGCCCCCGACGGCGGGCAGCAGCTCGCGGCGCTCCTCGGCGGAGAGCAGGTCGATCCCGCCGATCGGCCGGTCCGGCGCGGCGGCGACCGCGGCCAGCAGCCGCAGCCACCGCGCGACCAGGGCCTCGACCGTCGAACGGTCGAACAGGTCGGTGCTGTACTCGACCGCACCGCTGAGTCCGGCCGGCGCGCCGTCGGGCCCGTGCTCCTCCGCGAACCCGAAAGTCAGGTCCAGCCGCGCGGTCCCGGTGAGCACCGTCACTCCGGAGACCCGCAGGCCCGGCAACTCGAAGTCGCCGCCAGGCGCGTTCTGCACCACCAGACCGGTCTGGAACAGCGGGTGGTGGGACAGCGAGCGGGACGGGTTCAGCACCTCCACCAGGTGCTCGAACGGCACGTCCTGGTGCGCGTACGCCGACAGCGCCGTCTCCCGCACCCGGCCCAGCAGTTCGGCGAAGCTCGGATCACCACTGGTGTCGGTGCGCAGCACCAGGGTGTTGATGAAGAACCCGACCAGCTCGTCCAGGGCCTCGTCGGTCCGCCCGGCGACCGGGCTGCCGATCGGGATGTCCGTGCCCGCCCCCAGCCGGGTGTACAGCGCAGCGAGCGCGGCCTGCAGAACCATGAACAGGGTCGCACCAGCGTGTCGCGCCAACTCCGCCAGCGCCGCGTGCAGTTCGGCGTCGATTCGGAGTTCCAGCAGGCCGCCGCCGTAGGACATGGTGGCCGGGCGCGGCCGGTCGGCAGGCAGCTGAAGCTGCTCCGGCAGATCAGACAGCTGCCGCTTCCAGTAGGCGACCTGGCGGGCGAACACGCTGCCGGCGTCCTGCTCGTCGCCGAGGACCTCGTGCTGCCACAGGGTGTAGTCGCCGTAGGTCACCGGCAGCGGCGGCCAGGCCGGCGCTCCGCCGCCCCGCCGGGCGGTGTAGGCGGTGGCCAGGTCGCGGGTCAGCGGGCCCATGGACCAGCCGTCACCGGCGATGTGGTGCATCACCAGCAGCAGCACGTGCTCGTCCGGCGCGACCTCGAACAGCTCGGCCCGCAGCGGCACTTCCGAGGTCAGGTCGAAGCCGCGCACCGCCGCTTCACGCAGCAGCGCGGGCACCTCCGCCTCGCCGGCCGCACGCGCGGTCAGCGGGACGGCGGCCTCGGCGGCGTCCAGCACCCGCTGGTACGGAACTCCGGCGGTGTGCGGGAAGACCGTGCGCAGGGTCTCGTGCCGGGCCACCACGTCCGCGAGCGCGGCGTCCAGCGCGGTCCGGTCGAGCTCGCCGGACAGCCGCAGGGCCAGCGGCAGGTGGTACGTGGCACTCAGCGCCCCGAACTGCTGGAGGAACCAGAGGCGGCGCTGGGCGAACGACAGCGGCATCGGGTCGCGGCGGGGCCGGGGCACCAGGGCCTGCCGTGCGGTACCGGCTTCGTGCAGCCCGGCCGCCAGTCCGGCGGGCGTCGGGGTCCGGAACAGGCTGCGCAGCTCCAGCTCGACCCCGAGGGTCGCCCGGACCCGCGAGACCAGCCGGGTGGCGAGCAGGGAGTGCCCGCCCAGCGCGAAGAAGTCCTCGTCGACCCCGACCCGCGCGAGGCCCAGCACCGCGGCGAACAGCTCGCACAGGATCTGCTCCTGCGGTGTGCGCGGCGCCCGCCCGGCCGCCTCGACCGAGCCGAGGTCGGGGGCGGGCAGCGCCGCCCGGTCCAGCTTGCCGTTGGGCGTCAGCGGCAGGGCATCCACCAGCACGAACGCGGAGGGCACCAGGTGATCCGGCACCCGCTCGCGCAGGTACGACGCCAGCGCCGCGGCGCTCGCCCCGGACCCGGCCTGGGGGACGACGTACGCCACGATCCGGGTGTCGCCCGGCCGGTCCTCTCGGGCGAGCACCGCGACCTGGACGATCTCGGGGTGAGCGGCCAACTCGGCCTCGGTCTCACCGAGTTCGATCCGGAAGCCGCGCACCTTCACCTGGTGGTCCGCCCGCCCGGCGAACTCCAGCTCGCCGTCGGCCCGCCAGCGCACCAGGTCGCCGGTGCGGTACATCCGCGCACCAGCCGGCCCGTACGGATCGGCGACGAAGCGCCCGGCGGTCAGCCCGCGCCGGTTGAGGTAGCCGCGCGCCAGCCCCGCCCCGGCGAGGTACAGCTCCCCCAGCACGCCGGGGGCTACCGGTCGCAGCGCCGGATCCAGCACGTACGCGCGGCAGTTGGCGATCGGACGGCCGATCGGCACCGGAAGCGGGCAGTCCGCCGGGTCGGCCGGCAGCGGGTAGGCGGTGATCACATGGGTCTCGGCGGGCCCGTAGTGGTTGTGCAGCACCCGGCCCGGCCTGCGGGCCCGGAAGCGCCGCAGGGCACCGCCGAGGCGCATCGCCTCACCGGCCTGGGCGACCAGCCGCAGGTCGGGCAGGTCGAGCCCGGCCTCCTCGGCGGCCTCGGCCAGCGCCTCGACCACCAGGTTGGGAGCGAACAGCTCGCCGACCCGGTGCCGGTCCAGCCAGTGGGCGAACAGTTCGGCGCTGCGGCGCTGTTCCTCGGTCGGCACCACCAGCGTCTTGCCGTACAGCAGCGCGGAGAGCACCTCCTGCACCGAGACGTCGAAGCTGAGCGCGGTGAACTGCGCGGTGCGCGTGCCGGGTCCCCCGCCGACGGCCTCGTGGTGCCACGCCAGCAGGTTGAGCAGTCCGGCGGCGGGCATCACCACGGCCTTGGGGCGTCCGGTGGAGCCGGAGGTGTAGATGACGTAGGCCGGGTGCCGCGGGTCCACGGCGACGGCCGGGTCGTGCTCCTGCTGATCGTCGGAAGGGGCGACGGCCGCGCGGTCGTCGATCACCACGGCCGGGCGCGCGTCGTCCAGCATGAAGGCGATGCGCGCCGCCGGGTAGTCCGGGTCGACCGGCAGGTACGCCGCGCCCGTCTTGAGCACCGCGAGAACGGCGACCACCAGCTCGGCGGAGCGCGGCAGCCGCAGCGCGACGACCTGCTCCGGCCCGACCCCTCGCGCGATCAGCGCGTGCGCCAGCCGGTTGGCCCGGGCGTTCAGCTCCCGGTAGCTCAACACGGTGTCCTGGAACACCACCGCCTCGGCCTGCGGGGTCGCCCGGACCTGCGCCTCGAACAGGGCCGCCAGACCCTCGGCCTGGACGGGACGCGCGGTGTCGTTGCGGGCGACCAGCAGCTCGTGCCGCTCCTCGACGGTCAGGACCTCGATCCGGCTGAGCGGCCGGTCCGGCTCGGCGACCACGGCCGCCAGCAGCCGCAGCCAGCGCCCGACCAGGGTCTCCACCGTGGCGTGGTCGAACAGGTCGGTGCTGTACTCGACCCGCCCGACGATGCCCTCGGCCGGCCCGCCCGTGCCGCCGCGCTCCAGCAGGTGGAAGCCGAGGTCGAACATCGCCGTCGGTGTCCGCACCAGGACGATCTCGGCGGCCAGGCCGCTCAGCGCGAACTCGGTACGGGGCACGTTCTGCAGCGCCAGCAGCACCTGGAACAGCGGCTGCCGGGCGAGGGACCGGGACGGGTTGAGTGCCTCGACGACGTGCTCGAACGGCAGGTCCTGGTGCGCGTACGCCCCGAGCGCACCCTCCCGGACCCGGCCCAACAGCTCGGCGAAGGACGGGTCGCCGCTCGTGTCCGTGCGGATCACCAGGGTGTTGACGAAGAAGCCGACGAGGTCGTCCAGTGCCTGGTCGGTCCGGCCGGCGATCAGGCTGCCGACCGGGATGTCCGTGCCCGCACCGAGCTTGTCCAGCAGCGCCGCCAGGGCGGCCTGGAGCACCATGTACACGCTGGCACCGTGCTCCCGGCCCAGCCGGACCAGCCCGGCGTGCAGTTCGGCGTCCAGCTCGACCGCGAGGTGACCGCCGGAGTGGGAGGGGTTCGCTGGGCGGTGGCGGTCGGCGGGGAGCCGGATCTGCTCCGGCAGGTCCGCCAGCGTCCGCGTCCAGTACGCCACCTGACGGGCGAACAGGCTTTCCGGGTCGGCTGCGTCGCCGAGCAGCCGACGCTGCCACAGGGTGTAGTCGGCGTACTGCACGGACAGCGGTGCCCACTGCGGTTCCTCTCCCCGCAGGCGCGCCGCGTACGCGGTGGCCAGGTCGGCCGCCAGCGGGCCCAGCGACCAGCCGTCCCCGGCGATGTGGTGCATCACCAGGAGCAGCACGTGCTCCTCCGCCGAGAGCGCGAACACCTCTGCGCGCAGCGGCGGCTCGGCCGCGAGGTCGAATCCGCGTGCCGCAGCTCCGGTCAGCAGGGCCGGCAGGGCCGCTTCGGCGGCCGGGGTGACCTTCACTTCCGGCCGCACCTCTTCGGCTGCGAGCACCTGCTGGTACGGCTCGCCGTCAGCCGCGGGGAAGACCGTGCGCAGGGTCTCGTGCCGGTCCACGACATCGCCCAGCGCCGTCTCCAGAGCCACGAGGTCGAGCGGCCCCGAGAGCCGCCACGCGAGCGGCATGTTGTAGACCGAGTCGGCGCCCTCCAGCTGGCGCAGGAACCACAGCCTCCGCTGGGCGGACGACAGCGGCACCAGCGCGGGCCGCTCCGCCCGCTCCAGGGCGAGCCGGGAGCGGTCGGCGCCGCCCAGCCCGGCGGCCAGCCCGGCCACCGTCGGGGTGCGGAACAGGGTGTGCAGCGCCAGCTCGATGCCGAGTGTCGCCCGGACTCGGGCCACCAGCCGGGTGGCGAGCAGGGAGTGCCCGCCCAGGTCGAAGAAGTCGTCGTCGAGGCCGACCTGCGGCACGCCCAGCGCCTCGGCGAACAGCTCGGCCAGCACCTGTTCCCGGGGTGTGCGTGGTGCTCGGCCCGTTCGCGCCCCGGTGAGGTCCGGCGCGGGCAGGGCATGACGGTCGAGCTTGCCGTTGGTGTTCAGCGGCAGGGCGTCGAGGGGGACGAATGCGGCGGGCACCATGTACTCCGGCAAGCGCTCGCGCAGGTACGCCCGCAGTCCCTCCGGTCGGAGCGTCACCCCGTTGACGGGCACGAGGTAGGCGACCAGGCGCGTGTCCTCGGCCCGGTCCTTCCGCGCGATCACGGCGACCTGGCCGATCTGCGGGTGTTCGGCCAGTGCCGTCTCGACCTCGCCGAGTTCGATCCGGAAGCCGCGCACCTTCACCTGGTCGTCGGCGCGCCCGACGTACTCCAGCTGACCGTCGGCGCGTCGACGCACCAGGTCGCCGGTGCGGTACATCCGCGCACCGGCGGGGCCGAACGGGCAGGCCACGAACCGACCGGCGGTGAGTCCGGGCCGGTTCAGGTAGCCGCGCGCCAGGCCCGGGCCGGTTACGTACAGCTCCCCGGTCACACCCGCCGGCACCAGACCCAGCCGCTGGTCCAGCACGTACGCGCGGAAGCCGGCGACGGCGCGGCCGATCGGCGGCACGCCCGCTCCGGGCGACAGCGGCTCGCTGATCGTGGCGATGACCGTCGTCTCGGTCGGACCGTACGCGTTGACCATCCGCCGGCCGGGCGCCCACCGCGCGACCAGTTCCGGCGGGCACGCCTCGCCCGCCACCGCCAGCACCGGCACGGCCACCGTGTCCGGCGACAGCGCCGCGAGCACCGACGGCGGCACCGTCGCATGGGTGAGTGCGAGGCTCGGGTCGGTCAACGCGGCGACCGGCTCGGTCGCAGGCGCCGGAACCAGGGCGGCTCCGGTGAGCAGGGCACCGCACAGGTCCCACAGCGAGACGTCGAAGCTCGGCGAGGAGAACTGCAGTACCCGGCTGTCGGCCGCGATGCCGAGCCGTTCGACCTGCGCGGCCACCATTCCACGCAGACCCTCGTGACTCACCACCACGCCCTTGGGGCGGCCGGTCGAGCCTGACGTGTAGATCACGTACGCCGAGTGACGGGGGTCCACCACGACGGCGGGATCGGTCTCCGGCCACTCGGACGCCTCGGTGACCGTGGTCGGGTCGTCGACCACCACGGTCGGGCGGGCGTCCTCCAGCATGAACGCGATCCGCGACTCCGGGTACCCCTGGTCCACCGGCAGGTAGGCGGCTCCCGTCTTCAGGACGCCCAGGACGGCCACCACGAATTCGACCGACCGGGGCAGCGCCACCGCCACGATCTGTTCCGGCCCCACACCCTGCGCGATGAGCGAGTGTGCGAACCGGTTAGCCAGCTGGTCCAGTTGGCGGTACGTCAACTCCACGCCCGCGGAGACCAGCGCGACGGCCTCGGGAGTGGCCGCCACCTGCGCCGTGAACATCGCCGGCAGGCTCGCGGTGATCGCCCCGCCCCCGGGTACGGGCAGCAACTCGCGGCGTTCCCCGTCGGAGAGCAGATCGATGCCGCCGAGTCGGCGCTGCGGGTCGGCGACGGCCGCGCTCAGCAGCCGGACCAGGCGCGCGACCATCTTCTCGACGGTGGCGGCGTCGTACAGATCACTCGCGAACTGCACGAAGGCGTCGATCCCGGCAGGGGAGCCGTCCTCGGCCCGCCGCTCGGCCAGTGAGAGAACCAGGTCGAACTTGGCGGTGGCGGTGGTCAGTTCCAGCTCGTCGACACGCAGACCGGGTGGGGCGAACTCGGCCCGCGCGTTGTCCTGCAGCACCAGCATGATCTGGAACAGCGGATGGTGGGAGAGCGACCGGGACGGGTTGAGGACCTCGACCAGGTATTCGAACGGCATGTCCTGGTGCGCGTAGCCGGCGAGCGCGGTGTCCCGGACCCTCGCGAGGAGTTCCGCGAAGGTCGGGTCACCCGAGGTGTCGGTACGCAGCACCAGGGTGTTGACGAAGAAGCCAACCAGGTCGTCCACGGCCTCGTCGATGCGCCCGGCGGTGAGGCTGCCGACCGGGATGTCGTCGCCCGCGCCGAGTTTGTTCAGCAGCGCGGCCAGTCCCGCCTGGAGCACCATGAACAGACTGGCCCCGTGCGCGCGGGCGAGCTCGCGCAGACCGCGGTGCAGCTCAACGTCCAGCCCGGCGTACACGGACCCGCCCCGGTGCGAGGCGACGGCCGGGCGGGGCCGGTCGGTGGGCAGCTGGATCCGCTCCGGCATGCCCGACAACTGTTGCTTCCAGTAGGCCGCATGACGGGCGAACAGGCTCTCACCGTCCGCGGCATCGCCCAGCAACTCGTGTTGCCACAGGGTGTAGTCGACGTACTGGACCGGCAGTTCCGCCCACTGCGGCGCCCCGCCGCGGCAGCGCGCCGCATAGGCGGCCGCCAGGCACTGGGCGAGCGGACTCAGCGACCAGCCGTCGCCCGCGATGTGATGGAGCACCAGCTGGAGAACGTGCTCGTCCGGCGCCAGCTCGAACAGCTCGACGCGCAGCGGCAGGTCGACCGCCAGGTCGAAGGGGCGGTCCTTCGCCGCCGCCAGCGCACCGGACAGCTCGGCCTCGACGGTCCGGCTCACGGTCAGACCCGGGCGGGCCGCCACGGCGTCCAGCACCTGCTGGTACGGCGTGCCGTCGAACAGCGGGAAGACGGTGCGCAGGCTCTCGTGGCGCTCGACCACGTCCGCCAACGCGGCTTCCAGGGCCCGCCGGTCCAGGGCTCCGGACAGCCGCCAGGCCAGGGAGATGTGGTAGTTGGCGGTGCTGCCCTCCAGCTGGTGCAGGAACCAGAGCCGCCGCTGGGCGAACGACAGCGGAATCCGCTCGGGGCGCTCACGCCGTACCAGGGCGGCCTGCGCCGGTCCGGCCGCCACCAGGGCGGCTGCCAGGCCGGCCGGGGTCGGTGCCTCGAACAGCGTGCGCAGCGCCATCTCCACGCCGAGGGTGGCGCGGATCCGGGCGGCCAGCCGGGTGGCCAGCAGGGAGTGGCCGCCGAGGTCGAAGAAGCCGTCCTCGACGCCGACCGGGGCCACGCCGAGCACCTCGGCGAACAGTTCGCAGAGCACCTGCTCCTGCGGGGTGCGCGGCGCGCGGCCGGTGGCGGCGGGGGCGGAGTCGGGGGCGGGCAGGGCCCGGTGGTCCAGCTTGCCGTTGGTGGTCAGCGGCAGCGCGTCCAGCAGCACGAAGGCCGAGGGCACCATGTACTCCGGCAGCCGCGAAGCGAGGTGGCCGCGCAGCTCGGCCGGGCGCGGGGCGGCGTCCGCGGCGGGCACCAGGTAGGCGACCAGCCGGGTGTCGTCGGCGTGGTCCCGCCGGGCCAGGACGGCCGTCTGGGCGACGGCCGGGTGCGCGGCGAGGGCCGCCTCGATCTCGCCGAGCTCGACGCGGAAGCCGCGCACCTTCACCTGCTGGTCGGCCCGGCCGACGTAGCGCAGGCTGCCGTCCGCAGCCCGGCGCACCACGTCGCCGCTGCGGTACATCCGGGCGCCCGGCGGCCCGAACGGGTCGGCGACGAAGCGCCCGGCGGTCAGGCCGGGTCGGTTCAGGTAGCCGCGCGCCAGGCCGGGGCCCGCGACGTACAGCTCCCCCGCGACGCCCGGGGCCACCGGCCGCAGGCCGCCGTCGAGGACGTACGTGCGCAGGTCCGGCAGGGCCGTGCCGATCTGCCCGGCCGCCGTGCCGGACGCGCCGAGCGCCGCGTGGGTGACGTGCACCGTGGTCTCGGTGATGCCGTACATGTTGACCAGCCGCGGCGCGTCCTCCGGGTGCCGCTGGTACCAGTCCGCCAGTCGGGCGTGCTCCAGCGCCTCGCCGCCGAACACCACGGTGCGCAGGGCGAGTTCACGGCCGGTCCCGGGAGCGTCGGCGTCTGCCTGCATGAGCTGGTAGAAGGCGGAGGGCGTCTGGTTGAGCACCGTCACCCGCTCGCGGGCGAGCAGTTCCAGGAAGCGGCCGGGCGAGCGGCTGGTCTCGTGGTCCACGACGACCAGCCGGCCGCCGTGCAGCAGCGCGCCCCACAGCTCCCACACCGAGAAGTCGAAGGCGTAGGAGTGGAAGAGCGTCCAGACGTCCTCGGCGGTGAACCCGAACAGCTCCTCCGTGGTCCGGAACAGCCGCACCACGTTCCGGTGCGGGACCACGACACCCTTGGGGTCGCCGGTGGAGCCGGAGGTGTGGATGACGTACGCCGGGTGAGCCGGGTCGATCTCGACCTGCGGGTCGGTGTCCGGGTGTCCGTCCAGGTCGGCGGTGTCCAGCAGCAGCCGGTCCACGTCGTCCGCTCCCGGCAGCTCACCGGCCGTGCCGGTGGTCACCAGCAGCGCCGGCCGGCCGTCCCGGAGCAGGTAGCCGATCCGGGCGGCCGGGTACTGCGGGTCCACCGGGAGGTAGGCGCCGCCCGCCTTCAGCACGGCGAGCACCGCCACGACCAGCTCCGCCGACCGCGGCAGGGCCAGCGCCACCAGCTGCTCCGGTCCCACCCCCCGGTCGATCAGGGCGTGCGCGAGCCGGTTGGCGCGTGCGTTCAACTCGCCGTAGGTCAGGGTGACTTCGCCGTCCGCGAGGGCGACGGCGGCCGGGTTCTCCCGGACCTGCCGCTCGAACAGCGCGGGCAGGCCGCTCTCCGGCGGCTCTTCGGCCCGGCCGGTACGGGCCGGGAGCAGCGCGCCGCGCTCCTCGGCGGACAGCACGTCCACCCGGCCGATCCGCCGGCCTGGGTCGGCGACGACGGCGCGCAGCAGCCGCAGCCAGCGCTCGACGATCCCGGTCACGGTGGCCGCGTCGAACAGGTCGGTGCTGTACTCGACCACGCCCGACAGGCCGTCCCCGCCGGGCCGTTCGGCCAGGACGAAGGTCAGGTCGCACTTGGCCGTCCCGGTGTGGACCAGGTCGCTCTCCACGCGCAGCCCGGGCAGGTCGAGGGTGCCGAGCGGCGCGTTCTGCAGGGCGAGCATGGTCTGGAACAGCGGGTGGTGGGAGAGCGACCGGGTCGGGTTGAGCGCCTCCACCAGCTGCTCGAACGGCAGGTCCTGGTGGGCGTAGGCGGCCAGAGCGTCGGCGCGCACCCGGCCGAGCAGCTCGGTGAAGGTCGGGTCGCCGGAGAGGTCGGTGCGCAGCACCAGGTTGTTGACGAAGAAGCCGACCAGGTCGTCCAGGGCCTCGTCGGTGCGCCCGGCGATCGGGGTGCCGATCGGGACGTCGGTTCCGGCGCCGAGCTTGCCCAGCAGGGCGGCCAGTCCGGCCTGGAGCACCATGAAGAGGCTGGCGCCGCCGTCGCGGGCGAGTGCGTGCAGGCCCTGGTGCAGCTCCGGGTCGATCCGCACCGGCAGGTGGGCACCCCGGTGGGACGTCGCGGCCGGCCTGGGCCGGTCGAAGGGCAGCTCGACCTGCTCCGGAAGGTCGGCCAACCGCTCCCTCCAGTAGCTGAGTTGACTGCTCAGCAGGCTGTCCGGGTCCGAGCCGTCGCCGAGCAGCTCCCGCTGCCAGAGGGCGTAGTCGGCGTACTGGACGGGCAGCGGCGACCATTCCGGCTTCGCGCCCTCGGCGCGGGCCGTGTAGGCGGTCGTCAGGTCCCGCAGGAGCGGGCCCGCCGACCAGCCGTCACCGGCGATGTGGTGCACCACCAGCAGCAGCACGTGCTCCTCGTCCGCCAGCCGGAAGAGCTCGGAGTGCAGCGGTGGTTCCTCGGCGAGGTCGAAGCCGTACCGGGCCGCCTGTGCCAGCCGGTCGGGCAGCTCGCGCTCGCCGAGCTCGGTGACCCGCAGCCGCGGCCGGGCCGCTTCGGGGTCCAACACCCGCTGGCACGGCACGCCGTCGGCCGTCGGGAAGACGGTGCGCAGGCTCTCGTGCCGCTCGGCCAGATCCGCCAGGGCGGTCTCCAGGGCCCGCTGGTCCAGGCATCCGCTCAGCCGCAGGGCCAGCGGGATGTTGTAGGTGGCACTCGGGCCCTCCATGCGGTGCAGGAACCACAGCCGTCGCTGGGCGGAGGACAACGGGACCGTCTCAGGTCGCTCGCGCCGCCCCAGCGCCGGGCGCGCCCGGCCCGCGACGTCCACCGCCGCGGCCAGTCCGGCCACCGTCGGAGCGTCGAACAGGTCACCCAGCCGCAGTTCCACGCCCAGCACCGACCGCGCCCGGGCGACCAGCCGGGTGGCCAGCAGCGAGTGCCCGCCGAGGTCGAAGAAGTCGTCGTCGGCGCTGACTCCGGGCGCACCGAGCACCTCGGCGAACAGCCCGGCGAGCAGCTGCTCGGTCGCGGTGCGCGGAGCGCGGCCGGGGCCTGCGGGCTGCCGGTCGGGGGTCGGCAGGGCCTGCCGGTCGAGCTTGCCGTTCGGGGTCAGCGGCAGCGCGTCCAGCACCACGAACGCCGACGGCACCATGTGCTTGGGCAGCCGTTCCCGCAGGTGCCGGCGCAGCGCGGTGTCGGTCACCGTGGCACCTCGCTCGGGCACGGTGTAGGCGACGAGCCGGGGCTCGCCCTCGGCGCGCACCACGACGGCTGCCCGGGCGACCTGCGGGTGCTCGGCGAGGACGGCCTCGATCTCGCCGGGTTCGACCCGGAAGCCGCGGATCTTGACCTGGTCGTCCGTGCGGCCGAGGAACTCCAGGTTCCCGGCCGGGTCCCAGCGCACCAGGTCCCCGGTGCGGTACATCCGCGAACCGGTCGGACCGAACGGGTCCGCCACGAACCGCTCGGCGGTCAGCCCGGGCCGGTCCAGGTAGCCGCGGGCGAGGCACTCCCCCGCGATGTACAGCTCACCCGGCATACCGGCCGGCAGCCGCCGCAGCGCGCCGTCGAGCACGTACAGCCGGACGTTGGTGGCGGGCCGCCCGATGACCGGACGCGGGCTCGAGGCCACGGACGCGGTCACCGGGTTGACGGTGCACTCCGACGGTCCGTAGAGGTTGAGGCAGGACACGCCCTCGGCCGCCCGCAGTTGCTCCCACAGCCGCTCCGGTACGGCCTCGCCGCCCGCTGCGACCAGCGCCGGGCGGTGCTGCGCACCGCTCAACAGCCCGTGGGAGAGGAGCACTTGGAGGTAGGACGGGGTGGCCTCGACGTAGTCCAGCCCGCATCGCGCCGCGTAGCCGACGAAGGCGTCCGGTTCCGTCCAGGTGGCGTGGTCCAGGACGTGCAGCTCGTGGCCCGCGAACAGCGCGAGCAGCTGGTTCCAGGAAGCGTCGAAGGACACCGAGGTGGTCAGGGCCACCCGTCGGCGCCGCTCCCCCGGCACCGGCGGGAGGTGGGCCTGCCGGAGATCGGTGAGCAGGTTGAGCAGGCCGCCGTGGGTCGGCAGCACGCCCTTGGGCCGTCCGGTGGATCCGGAGGTGTGGATGACGTACGCAGGGTGGGCCCGGTCGACGGCCACCAGCGGGTCGGCCGCCGGGAAGCCCGCCACCAGGGCGGCCGTCTCCGGGTCGTCGAGCACCAACCGGTCGACGGGCCCGGCCTCGGGCAGCCGCTCAGCGCTGCCGGACGCGGTCACCACCAGCGCCGGGCGGGCGTCGTCGAGCAGGTGGGCGATCCGGGCGGCCGGGTACTCCGGGTCGACCGGGACGTACGCCGCACCGCACTTCAGCACCGCGAGGATCGCCACCACCAGCTCGGCGGACCTCGGCAGGGCCACCGCCACCAGCCGCTCCGGGCCGGCCCCTCGGGCGATCAGGGCGTGCGCCAGCCGGTTGGCCCGCGCGTCCAGCTCCGCGTACGTCAGCGAGACGTCCCCGCAGACCAGCGCGACCAGGTCCGGGGTCGCCCGCACGTGCTCCCGGAACAGTTCCGGCAGGCTCGTGGCCGGGGCCTGCGCCACCGGTCCGGTGCCGAGCCGCGCCAGCTCTCGGTGCTCCTCGGCGCCGAGCAGGTCGATCCGGCCGACCGGCTCGTCCGGGTCGCAGTCCGCGAGGGTGTCCAGCAGCGCGAGCAGTCGCTGCTGGTGGGCGGCGAGGTCCCCGTCGCCGTAGGCCTCCGGCGAGCCGTGCAGCCGGAGCAGCGGCGGGTTGCCGTCGCGGTAGTCGAAGACCCAGACGGCGAGGTCGGTGGTCGACCCGGACACGAAGTGGTGCACGGAGGCCGGGTGCCCGGCGAAGCTCGGCCGGGAGTTGAAGGCCATGACGTTGACGATCAGCGGGAAGGCCGTCCCGATGCCGCCCGGGGCGCCGAGGTCCCGCAGCAGGTCCTCGCTGCGGTAGCGCTCGTGCGCGACGGCCGTCCCGACCTCCCGCGCCGCCTGGGTGACGAGTTCCCCCCACGGCATGTCCGGCCGCACGGTCAGCCGCAGCGGCACCACGTTGGACATCGTGCCCGGCACCGCCGTCAGGTCGCGGTCGGCGCCGCGGCGGGCGGTGACGGGCAGGGCGAGCACCACGTCCCGGTTGCCGGTCAGCCGGTGGGCGTAGAGCGCCGTCGCCGCGACCAGCAGCCGGGACCACCGGACGCCGGAGCGTTCCGCGGCCGCCCGCAGGGCGTCCGGGCGGCGCAGTTCCCGTTCCCCGGCCAGCCGGAGGGCGCGGTGCGGGTCGGTCGCGGGCGCGGCGCCGAGCCGGGTCGGGGCGGGCAGGTCGGCGAAGCGTTCCGTCCAGTAGGCGCGGTCGGCGGCGAAGTCGCCGGACGCCCGGTAGGCGGTGTCGCTGTCGACCAGGTCCCGCAGCGGGCCGAACGGGCAGGGCGGCACGGTGCCGCCCCCGGCCAGCGCCGAGTACACCTCGCCGACCCGCTGCCGGAGCATGGAGCTGCTGATCGCGTCCAGCACCACGTGGTGGTAGTTCAGGTACCAGAGGTACTCGGTCGGCGACGCCTTGACCAGCGCGTGGCCGAACAGCGGGTCACGGGTGAGGTCCAGCGGGCGCAGCAGGTCCCGCTCCATCCACTCCACGGCCGCCGCCCGGGGGTCGGGCTCCCCGCTGAGGTCGAGGTGGACGGGTGCCCAGTCCCAGCTCTCCCGGAGGACCTGGCGCGGGCCGTCGCCGTCGTCGACGAAGGTCACGTGCAGGGCGTCGACCTCGTCGACGACCCGGCGCAGCGCGGCCTCGAAGAGCTCCCGGTCCACCGGCCCGTGGATCTCCAGGCACTCGCCGACGCGGTAGCCCGGGATCGGCGTCCGGGAGCGCTGCTCGGCGAGCCAGATCTCGCGCTGGGCCGCTGTCAGGGGAAGGACGTCGCCGTCGCGACGGGACATGGGGTTACCTCCGAGAGTGTGGGCGGGCGTACGCGCACGGCACGCCGGGCCGCGCCGACCGTGGGGGCGTCACGCGGTCGGCGGGGGGCGGCCTGGTGCGGTCAGGCGGCGAGTTCGCCGGCCTGGAGCTGCCAGAGGGATGCGTAGAGTCCGTGCTGGGCGAGGAGTTCGTCGTGGGTGCCCTGTTCGGCGACGATGCCGCCCTTGTCCAGCACGTAGATCCGGTCGGCGTGGCGGACCGTGGAGAGCCGGTGGGCGATGACGACCATCGTCCGGCCGGCCGCGAAGCCGCGCAGCGTGCGCTGGATGGCGGCCTCGGTCTCGTTGTCCACGGCGGAGGTGGCCTCGTCGAGGATGACGACCGGCGAGTCCTTGAGGATCGCGCGCGCCAGCGCGATCCGCTGCCGCTGGCCGCCGGAGAGGGCGGCCCCGCGTTCGCCGATCAGGGTGTCGTAGCCGTCCGGCAGGGTCGCGATGAAGGTGTGCGCCTCGGCCATGGTGGCGGCCTGGACGACGGCTTCGTCGGAGGCTCCGAAGCTGCCGTAGCGGATGTTGTCGGCGATGCTGCCGTCGAAGAGGAACGGGTCCTGGGCGACGAAGCCGATGGCGTGGCGCAGTTCGCGGCGCCGCAGGTCCCGCACGTCCTGCCCGTCGAGCAGCACGCTGCCGGACTCCGCGTCCTGGAAGCGCATCAGCAGTTTGGCGATCGTCGTCTTGCCGGAACCGGTGGCGCCGACGAGGGCGGTCACCCGCCCGGCCGGGATCGTCAGCGAGAGGTCCTCCAGCGCCGCCGGGCGGCCGGGGTAGGCGAAGGTGACCCCGTCGAGGACGATCTCGCCCCGTACCTCGGCGCGGTCGAGCGTCCCGTCGCTGCCGTCGGTCTCGACGGGCAGGGCATGCAGCCGCTGGACCCGGTCGTAGGAGGTCAGGGTGCGCTGGTACTGGTCGACGATGCCGCCGAGCCGGCTCATCCGCATCAGCAGCATCTGGGGCAGCCCGATCAGCGGGCTGAACACCTCGAAGCGCAGGGTGCCGTTGAGCACCGAGCGGCCGCCGATCAGCAGGGTGCCGGCCATCGAGGCGGTGGTGCAGGCCCGGACGGTCTCGGCGTGGCGAATCGTGCTCCGGTCGGTCTGCCGGGCGCTCTCCTGGGCCGCCTCGCTCAACCCGTCGATGCGTTCGGCCTCGTAGTCCTCGGTGCAGAAGCTCTTCACGGTGGCGCCGGCCTCCAGTGAGTTGATCACCTGGCTGCCCAGCCTGGCCCGGCGCTCGCCGGTGTCGGCGTAGTCGGCCGCGGCCTTGTCCTGGTGGCGCAGCGACAGCCAGGCGATGACCGGGATCGGCAGGAAGGCGATCCAGGCGATCTGCGGTGCCAGCAGCAGGAACGCCGGTACCAGCAGGGCCAGACTGGTGCCGAGTTGCAGCACGTCGTTGGCCGGGCCGGCGAAGAAGGCGCCAATCTGGCCGACGTCGTCGGTGAGCGCGCCGGCCACCCGGGTGGTCCGCTCGCCCTCCAGCTGCCCGAGTTCGAGGTGCTGGACGTGCCGGTACGTGCGGCTGCGCCAGTCGTGCTCGATGTCCTGGCCGAGCCGGCGCCACTGGAGGTTGGAGGCGTACGACAGACCCGCCACGGCGGCGCAGGCGCCGGCCACCAGCCCGGCGAGGCCCCAGAGTTGGGCGGACGCGGTGGTCAGGCCGAGGCTGACCAGCGGCGCCGCCTCGCCCTTGATGAGGACCAGTCCGGTCCAGCCGAGGAAGGTGCCGAGCGCCATCTCCGAGACCTGGCAGGAGACCGAGAGCGCGGCGGCCCGGTAGAGGCGGCGGCGGTGCGGTCCGACGATCTCCAGCAGGGGGTGTCGGCCCTCGCCCGGCCCGGCGACGTCCCGGGTGGTGTCGACGGTTCGCTGCCAGGCCTTCCGGGCCACGGCGGCGGTCGCGGTCGCGATCCCGCCGAGTGCCACCAGCTGCCTGCTCAGCGCTGACCCCTTGACCAGCGCGACGCCGGCCGCGACCCCGCCGCCGACGGCGAGCACCGGTCGTACGACCAGGCCGCGGTCCGCCCGCGGGACCGGTGCGGCGGCGGGCCGGGCCGGTGCGGGACGTCCTGCTCGGGTCGGTCCCTCCGCGACCAGGGCGACGGCCCGGCGGACGATCCCGCCGACGTCCGCGGCACGCACCCGGGCGTCGTGCCGGACGAGCACCCCGCCGGTGACCGGGTTGGCCTGGGCCTCGGTGATCCCGGGAACGCGGCGCAGCGCGGCGGCGAGGACCTCGGCCGTCCGGGGCCGTCCGAGCACCAGCTTGACGTCCCAGCGCTGGCGGCCCGGAATGACCGAGCGCGGGCTCGCGTCCAATTCCACGGAGCGGAATCCGGTTGCGGCACCCAGTAGCGATGGCATGTGTACGATCACCTGTTTGCGGAGGTCGCGGAAAAACCGTCACGGGCACGACGGAGTAGGGCGACGGAACGGGAATTCGGGGCGGCGGATCTCTTCGGCCGAACGGCCTGCGGTGGGCCGCCGCCCGTGCGCTCCGTCGAAATCGGTCGGAACGGGCGCCAGGCGGCGGCCGCGGCTCCTCAGGGGCCGTCAGTGCGTCTTTCCGGCGGCGGTTCCGGCGGCAGCGGTCGGCCGGATCTTGGGGGCCCTCGGGTCCCCCTCGGGGCGGGCTGCGACCTCCTCCTTGCCGCCGTTCGGGACGCCGCTCCCGGGGGCGCGCTGGCCGTCGCCGGAGCGGATCGCGGTGTCGCCGGAGGACGCCTGGGCGGCCACCATGTCGGCGGCCACCTCGGCGGCGAGGTCGTGGATGTTCTCCCCGGCCTCGTGGGCTGCCTTCTTCACCTCCATCGCGATGCCGACGGACGTCTTGACGACTCCTCGCACCAGTGGCTTGAGCAGTCGCTTGGCCAGCGGGGCGACGATGAGGCCGACCAGGAAGGGCGGTACTACGGGCGGCATGATGCTCCGTCCTCTCTACGCATACGTATGACAGGGAACCCGGGCACGGTGAAAAACCGGTGCAGCGCACACCGGGCAGACGGAAGCATTCCACCTCGGAAACCGGGATTCACCTACCGAACCGGATTTCCGACCACCGTCAGGCGCCGCCCGATCTCGTGGCCACCGTAGTCGAACCATGTCCGCCGGAGCCAAACGCCTTCCGGTCGGTTCACTCGTGCGAGTGTTCATGATCTTCTTGTACGGTCCGAATTTCAGCGCACCCGAACATCGCGCGATGTGACTGTCCGCTTTTACATGCCTCAGGAAGTGCCGAGTTCCCGTGCCACCCGCCTCCTGAGACCGTGGAACGGCAACGCCCCGCCACCCAGCACCGCCTCGTGGAACGCCCGCACGTCGAACCCGGCCCCGAGCGCCGCCTCGGCACCGGCCCGCAGCCGCCCGAACTCCAGGAAGCCGGCCCGGTAGGACAGCGCCTGCCCGGGCAGGTCCGTCGAGTAGCGCAGCAGGTCCGAGGCGATCTGGCCGTCCGCCTCGGTGGAGTTGGCGCGCATGAAGTCCCGGGCCTGCTCCAGGCCCATCGTCCCGAGGTTGAGCCCGGTGTCGACCACCAGCCGCTGCGCGGTGAACCGCTCCTGGGCCAGCCGCCCGTAGGCGTCCCACGGGTCCTCGTAGAGGCCCGCCTCCCAGCCCAGGCCCGCCGCGTACTCGGCCCAGCCCTCGTTGAACGCGCCGAACTCGGCCACCGTGCGCCGAAGTTGCGGCAGGGAGCGGTCCTCGGCCTGGCGGGCGAGGTGGAAGTGGTGGCCCGGCGCCAGCTCGTGGTAGATCAGCGAGGCCGAGCCGAGCAGGGACCGCCGCTCCAGGTCCGAGCCGTTGTAGCGGTAGCGCCCGACCGGGTCGGCCGCGGTCGGCGCCTCGTAGTACCCGAAGGTCATCCCGGGCTCCAGCGCCGGGTCCAGCCGGGCCAGCCCGTACGGCGCCCGCGGCAACACCGCGAACCAGCGCGGCAGCACCGGGGCCAGTCGGTCCAGGTGGCCCCGGTAGCGGGCCTCGACCTCCTCCGGCGTCCGGGCGTACAGCCGAGGCTCGGTCCGCAGCCGCTCGTGGAACTCGGCCTCGGAGCCGTGGAACCCGAGTGTCGCGCGCAACTCCCGCATCCGCTCGGCGAGTTCGCGGCACTGCTCGCGGCCGAGCTCGTGCAGCCGCTCGGGTGCGGTGTCGCCGCCGGTGCAGGTCCGGACGAAGTCCCGGTACGCCTCCTCGCCACCCTCGTAGCGCGCCCAGCCGACCTCCTGCGGCGCCCCGCGCAGATAGCCCGGGGCGTCGAGGACCGAGAGCAGCCGGTCGAACGCGGGCGCCAACTCGATCTCCGTCAACCGCCCCACGCCGTCCCGGAGCTGTCCGCGCTCGGCGGGCCCGAGCTCGTCGAGCCGGTCGTCCCCCACCTCGACCCGGCGGGCCACCGACTCCCGCAGTCCGGCGACTGCGGTGCGGACTCCGGCCAGCGCCTGGGGCGGCACCCGGAAGCCGCGCACCGCCTGCCCCACGAACTTGTCGCAGATCGAGCCGACCACCCCGGCCAGCTCCCCCACCAGTCCCAAGTAGCGCTCGACGTCCGCCCGTTCGGCGAAGCGGAACGGGCGCAGCACCGCGTCGACGTACAGCGACAGCGGGAACAGCCGGTACGGCGTGGCGGCGGGCGTCAGCCAGTAGTGGCGGTGGGCCCGCACCTCCTGTTCGGCCAGTCCGGCCAGGAAGGCGGCGGTGTCGGAGTCGGCGCCGGTCAGCTCCGTGCCGTCGAGCGACCGCACCTCGCCGAGCACCCCCTCGGCGAACCGCGCCCGCTCCTCGGCCTCGGCGAGCGAGGCCCCCGGCAGCGTCTCGACCGGAAGCCCCTGGCGGACCCTCAGCATCGGGTCGCGGGCCAGCAGGAACTCCCAGTAGCGGTCCGCCGTGCGGCCGATCCCTCGGCCCGGTTCGTTCGTCATGCGGCCATCCTGGCGACGACCGAGTTCTGGGCGGCCCGCTGCCGGACCCACGGATCGCGGCACCCCTCGAAAGGGTGAATCGTGATCGGCCCCCCAGGCCGCCGCCCCCGCTCCCGGCCCAGCGCACAGGCGGCCGAGCTCATTCGAACATGCTTGTCACACGCGTCAGTTGACTCGCCACGGCCAAGCCCCGGTGGCACCATGGCGCCATGCCCCGACGCTTCCCGCCGGTCGCCCCGGCGGCTCTCCTCACCGCCTCGGCCGTCGCGCTGAGCGGCTGCGGCGGCGTCGCCGGCTCCTCGACGACCACCCCCCTCGTCGACCGCGGCACCGTCCGGATCGCCGAGTCCAGCGAGACGCCGAGCTTCGACCCGTACTCCACCTTCGGCGCCGGTCAGGCCCGCTATGCCTACGACTCCCTAGTCAACCTCACCCCCGACGGCACCGTGGTCTCCGGCCTGGCCTCCTCCTGGCAGGCCACCACCACGACGGCAACCTTCACCCTCCGCCCGGGCATCACCTGCTCCGACGGCACCACGCTCACCGCATCCGCGGTGGCCCGGGCACTCGGCTACGCGGGCGACCCGGCCCACCAACTCGCCGGAGCCCAGACCGTCCTGCCGAACGTCCCGTTCACCGCGAGCGCCGACGACGACGCCGGCACGGTGTCGGCCACCACCGCCGCGCCCTTCCCGTTCCTCACCCGCACCCTGGGCCTGCTGCCGATCGTCTGCCCGGCAGGCCTCGACCGCCCCGCGACACTGGAACGCACCACCCAGGGCACCGGCCCGTACGTGCTCACCCGCTACCGCCCCGGCGGGCCCTACGAGTTCACCGTCCGCGAGGGCTACGCCTGGGGCCCGGCCGGGGCGACCACCGCAGAGCCGGGCCTGCCGGCCCGGATTGTCCTCTCGGTGGTGCCCCAGGCCTCCACCGCCGCGAACCTGCTGCTCACCGGGGGCATCGACATCGCGAACGTGAACGGGCCCGACCGCGCCCGGCTCACCGGCCACGGTCTGGCCACCGCCGACGTGCCGACGGTGGTCGGGCTGACCTTCTTCAACCAGCGCCCCGGCCGCTCCCTGGCCGACCCGGCGGTGCGCGGCGCCCTGGTGGCCGCGCTCGACCGCCAGGGCCTCGCCAACGTCGCCGTCGGCGGCGTCGGCCGGCCCGCCACCGACTTCGGCGCCGAGGGCGCCGTCTGCCACGCCGACCTCGCCGCCGCCAACCTGCCCGACCGGGACGCCGCCGAGGCCCTGCGCGCCGCCGGCTGGACCCGCACCGGCGGCGGCCCACTCGGCAAGGACGGCCACCGGCTGAGGCTGCGCCTGATCACCAGTGCCGACCTCGGCCCGACCCTGCCGCCCGCCGCCGAACTGATGGCCCGCGCCTGGACGGCGCTCGGCGCGGACGTCGAGCTGGTCACCGAGAGCCTGCCCGCGCTCGTCAACGCCATGTACCGGACCGCCGACTTCGACGTCGTGGTCGGCAGCACCCCCGGCTCCGCCCTGCCGGTCGGCTTCATCCCGTTCTTCTCCGGCCCGACCCCCGCCCGGGGCCTCAACTTCGCGGGCGTCACCAACCCGGAGTACGACGTGTTGGTCGCCCAGGCGCTGCGGGAGCCCGACACCACCGGCTGCGGCACCTGGAACCGGGCCGCCGCCGCGCTGCTGCGCGCCGCCGACGCCCTGCCCATCGCCGACGGCCGGAGCACCGTGTACGGCTACCGCACCACCTTCGCCACCACGTTCGGCGGCGGGCTCGTCCCCACCAGCATCCGGCTGCACCGGTGAACCGGCGGCCCGGCGCGGACCCGCCCCGCCTGCTGCGCAGCCCATGGACGGCGTTCCTGGCCCGGCGCTCGGCCCGACTGCTGGCCTCCCTCGCCATCGTGCTCACCGCCTCCTTCGCGATGGTCCGGCTCGTCCCCGGCGACCCGGTCCGCGCCGCCCTCGGCGTCGACGCGGCCCCCGAGTTGGTGGCCGCCCGTCGCCACCAACTCGGCCTCGACACACCGTTCCCGGCCCAGTACCAGCACTACCTCGACGGCCTGGTGCACGGCGACCTCGGCACCTCCCTGGTCACCGGCACACCGGTCGCGGAACTGGTCCGCACCCGGCTGCCGGCCACCCTGGGGATCGCCGCGCCGGCCTTCCTGGTCACCCTGGCCGTCGCCCTGCCCGGCGGACTGCTCGCCGCCGTCCGCACCCGCGACGGCCGGCACCCGCGCAGCGAGCTGGCGTTCACGGTGGTCACCGCCGGCCTGGCCGGGGTGCCGGACTTCGTCCTCGCCGCCGGGCTCACCGCCCTGCTGGCCGTCGGCCTCCAACTGCTGCCGGTGGCCGGCGCGGCGGGCGCCGAGTCCTTCGTCCTGCCGGTCCTCGCGCTCGCCCTCGCGCCCACGGCCGTCCTGCTGCGCGTCGTCCGGGTCGAGGCGCTGAAGGTGCTGGGCGAGGACTACCTCCGCACCGCCCGGAGCAAACGGCTCTCCCCCGCCCGCCGTTATCTGCGGCACGCGGCGCCCAACACGGCCACCGCCGCGCTCACCGTCGCCGGGAGCCTGCTGCCCGCCATGATCGCCGGCACCGTGCTGGTCGAGAAGGTGTTCGCCTGGCCCGGCATCGGATCGGCGATGGCCCAGTCCGTCGTGTCCCAGGACTACCCGGTGATCCAGGCGATGGTGCTGATCCTGGGCACCACCGTGCTGCTCTCCGGTCTCCTGGTCGACGTGCTGCTGGCCGTGCTGGACCCCCGTTCGGTGGTCCGGGAGAGCTGAGATGTCCCGTCCCCGCAGGTACCTCCGCTCGCCGATGGCCTGGGCCTCGGCCCTCATGCTGGCCTCACTGGTCGTGCTGGCGCTGGCCGCCCCGCCGGTGTGGGGCGTCGCGGCCGACCGTCCCGACCCCTCGGCGGTGCTGCAGGGCCCGTCCGCGACCCATCCTTTCGGCACCGACAACCTCGGCCGGGACGTGCTCGCCCGGGTCCTCACGGCCGCCCGGCCCTCCCTGCTGCCGGCACTGGCCGCCGCCCTGCTCGGCGCCACCGGCGGCGTCCTGCTCGGCGCGGCCACCGCCGTGGTCGGCCGCCGCGCCCGCCGGCTGCTCACCGCGCTGATCAACCTGCTGCTCGCCTTCCCCGCACTGCTGATCGCGCTCTTCCTCGCCGTCGTGTTCGGCGCGGGCGCGGCCGGGGCGGTGCTCGCCCTCGCCGTCGCGGGCGTCCCCGGCTTCGCCCGCCTCGCCCAGACGCTCGCCGCCGCGGTGGCCGGCACCGACCACCTGGCCGCGGCCCGGGTCCTCGGCCTGCGCCGGCACCGGCTGCTGTGGCGGCACGTCCTGCCCAACATCGCCGAGCCGCTGCTGCTGGCCGCCACCACCGCGGCGGGCACGGCGCTGGTCGCGCTCTCCGGGCTGAGCTTCCTGGGCCTGGGCGTCCAACCACCCGGCTACGACTGGGGGCAGCTGCTCAACCAGGGGCTGGACCGGATCTACGCCGACCCGCTGCCCGCGCTCGCCCCGGGCCTGGCGATCCTCTACGCGGCCCTGACCTTCCAGCTGCTCGGCGAGGTCCTGGCCGGCCGGGTCGCCCACCGGGCCCCGGCGGACCGGACGCCCGCGCCCCCACCCGCCCCGAGCGGGCCGGCCGAGGACGGCCCGGTGCTCCAGGTCGAGGACCTCTGCGTCGAACTGCCCACCCCGGACGGGGTGATCCGGCCGGTGCGCGGGGTCAGCCTGTCGCTTCGGCCGGGCGAGATCGTCGGGCTGGTCGGCGAGTCCGGCTCGGGCAAGTCGCTCACCGCGCTCGCCGTCGCCGACCTGCTGCCGGATCGGGCCCGGGTCTCCCGGCGGGCCATGCGCCTGCTCGGTGCCGACCTCGCCGCCATGACGCCGAAGGAGCGCGACCGCCACCTGGCGACCGGCCTGGCGATGGTCTTCCAGAACCCGGCCTCCGCGCTCAACCCGTCCCTGCGGATCGCCACCCAGCTCACCGAGGCCGCCCGGGCCCACCGCGGCGCGAGCCGTGCCGAGGCCGCCGCGCAGGCCGCCGACGCCCTGCGCCGGGTCGACCTTCCCCCCGCGCTGTTGCGCTCACGCCCCCACCAGCTCTCCGGCGGCCAGCGCCAGCGGGTGATGATCGCCTCCGGCCTGATGGTCCGGCCGGCCCTGATCATCGCCGACGAACCGACCACCGCCCTCGACGTCACCGTCCAGCGGCAGATCACCCGGCTGCTGTCCGAGATCCGCCGCGAGACCTCCGCCGCGATCCTGTTCATCAGCCACGACATCGCGCTCGTCGGCGAGTTCTGCGAACGCGTCCTGGTGATGTACGCGGGCACCGTCGTCGAGACCCTGCCCGCCGACCGCCTCGCCGACGCGACCCGGCACCCCTACACCCGGGCCCTGGTCGAGTCGGTGCCGGACCTCACCGCGGACCGCGACCGGGCACTGCCCACCGTGGAGGGCCCACCGCCCGACCCGCTCGCGCCCGCCCCGGGCTGCCTCTTCGAGCCGCGCTGCCCGCGCCGCCTGGACCGCTGCGCCGAACAGGCCCCGCCGCTGGACGGCCCCGACCCGGCGCACCGGGTCGCGTGCTGGAACCCGGTGCCGGTCGCCGTCGCGGCGGTGCCGTCATGACCGCCCTCCAGCTCCGCGACCTCACTGTCCGCCACCACGGCCCGCACGGCCCGGTCACCGCCGTGGACGGCGTCTCGCTGGACGTCCCCTCCGGCCGCACGCTCGGGCTGGTCGGCGAGTCCGGTTCGGGCAAGTCCAGCCTGGCCCGTGCGGTCGTCGGGCTCGCCCCGGTGCACGGCGGCCGGGTCCTGCTGGACGGCCGGGAGGTCCGGGTCCGCACCCTGCACGACCGGCGCCGGCTCGGCCGCCTGGTGCAGGTCGTCCTCCAGGACCCGGACACCGCGCTCGACCCGCGGATGACGGTTCGTCAGACGCTGGTCGAGGCAGCCACCGTCTTCCGGCGGCTCGACCGGACGGCCCGCATCGGGCACGTCACCGAACTGCTCGCCCTCGTCGGCCTGGATCCCCGGCTCTCCGACCGCCTCCCACTCCAGCTGTCCGGCGGGCAGCGCCAGCGGGTCGCCATCGCCCGCGCCCTGGCCGTCGGCCCGGAGCTGCTGATCGCCGACGAGATCACCTCGGCCCTCGACGTCTCGGTGCAGGCCGCCGTGCTCAACACGATCCGCGAACTCCAGCGGCGGCTCGGCCTGTCCATGCTGTTCATCGGCCACAACCTGCCCGCGGTCTGCCACGTCTCCGACACCGTGGCGGTCATGCGGCACGGCCGGATCGTCGAGACCGCCGCCACCGAGGCCCTGCTGCGCAACCCGCGGCACCCGTACACCCGGGAACTGCTCGACGCCGTACCGCGCCTGCGTACCCGCCCGGCCGAGGAGGAGCCGTCATGACCGTCGGGCAACCGGACGCCGTGGTGGTCGGAGCCGGGGTGATCGGCTCCGCCATCGCCCTCGAACTCGCCCGCACCGGACGGAAGGTGGTCGTGGTGGACAAGGCGGGCGCGCCCGGCCACGGCTCCACCGGTGCCTCCAGCGCGATCATCCGCTTCAACTACTCCACCTTCGACGGCGTCGCCACCGCCTGGGAGGCCCAGCACCTCTGGACGGACTGGCCCGGGCACCTGCGGCTCACCGGCAGCCGCCCGCTCGCCGCCTTCCACCGCACCGGAGCCGTCCTGCTCGACTCCCCCGCCGCCGACCCCTCCGGGGTCACCGCCCTGTTCGACCGCGCCGGCGTCCCGTACGAGCGGTGGGACGCCGCCGCGCTGCGCCGACACCTGCCCGGGATCGACCCCGGGCGGTACTGGCCGCCGAAGCCGGTCGACGACGACGCCTTCTTCGCCGACCCGACCGGCGAACTCGGCGCCCTGTTCACCCCGGACGCCGGGTACGTCGACGACCCTCAGCTCGCCGCCCAGAACCTCGCCGACGCGGCCGGCGAACTCGGCGCCCGCTTCCTGTTCCACCGGACCGTGACCACCGTGGACCGGCACGCGGACCGGGTGACGGGCGTCCGCCTGGCCGACGGCGGCCGGATCGCCGCACCGGTCGTGGTCAACGCCGCCGGACCGTGGTCGGGCGCCCTCAACCGACTGGCAGGCGTCAGCGGGGACTTCACCGTCGGCGTGCGCCCGCTGCGCGAGGAGGTCCACCAGGTCCCCGCGCCGAGCGGCTTCGGGCCGGTGGTCGCCGACCTCGACCTCGGCACCTACCTGCGAGCGGCCCCCGGCGGCCACCTCCTGATCGGCGGCACCCAGCCGGACTGCGACCCAACGGAGTGGGTCGACGACCCGGACGCCGCCGACCCCCGTCCCACCGCCCGCCGCTTCCGCACCCAGGTGACCAGGGCTGCCCGCCGCCTCCCCGCGATCGGGGTGCCCAACCGGCCCCTCGGGACCGCCGGCGTGTACGACGTCGCGGACGACTGGACCCCGATCTACGACCGCACCGCTCTCGACGGCTATTACGTCGCCATGGGCACCAGCGGCAACCAGTTCAAGAACGCCCCGCTGGTCGGCCGCTACCTGGCCACCCTGATCGGCCTGGTCGAGTCCGGCCACGACCACGACGGCGACCCCGTCCGCTACCGCTGCGACCACACCGGCAACGTCGTCGACCTGGGCTCCTTCTCCCGCCGCCGCCCGGTGCGGGCCGGCTCCGCGCGAACGGTCATGGGCTGACCCGGCTCATGGACTGACCCGGTCATGGGCTGGTCACCCGCAGCTCCCGCACCAGGTCCCGGACCACACCGACCACGAACCCGGGCGCCTCGCGCGGGAAGTCGTGGCCGGTCCCCGTCGGGGTGTGCACCAGCCGGGACGCCGTCGACGCCGCCAGGTACCGCACCCGGGCGCGCAGGTAGAACCGGCTGATCCGCTCGGCCTCGGCGGCGTCCCGGGCCCCGGCCAGCACGGTCTCGCCGCCGACGAGGTCCCGGGGTGTCACCAGCACCAGCGGCAGGTTCCCGAGGTCCCCGTCGTACACCACGGTCTCCCAGCCCACCTCCGCCAGCCCGGACGGCGTCAGTTCCCGGAAGGCCGACGCGGCGGCGCACAGGTGCCCCGTCCGCCCGCCCCGGCCGGTGAACAGCCGCCGCGCCGCCGCCAGCAGGAAACCCCGGCGCATCCCCGTGAGCTGCCGGTTGCGCGGCGCGAAGGCGATGATCTCCAGGGGCGTCGGATCCAGCAGCACGAGGCCGGCCACCAGGTCCGGCCGCCGCCTGGCCACGTTCGCAACCAGTAACCCGCCGAAGGAATGACCGACCAGCACGAAGGGGGGCCGCTCCCCCGCCGCCTCCAGCGCGGCCGGCAGCTCCTCGGCCTCGGCCGCCGTCGTCCGAGGGAAGGGCCCGACGTCGCTCCAGCCCGTCCCGAAGCGGTCGACCAGCACGGACCGGGCCTGGCCCGCCAGCATCGTGTGCAGCTCCCGGAACTCCTCACCGGGGGCGTGCCCGCCAGGCATCCAGACCACCGTCGGCCCGACTCCGGCCGGCCCCTCGGCGAGCACGTGCATCCGGTGGCCGTGCACCTCCACCAGCCGGCCCGGCGGCAGATTCAGGCGCGCTTCGCGGGCCACCAGCACCAGGTGCCGCGCGGCTCCCGTCGCCAGCAGCGCACCGACCGCCACCAGCAGTCCACCGAGAGCCACCGACCACGCCTCCCCCACCCCGACCAGCCCGCCACCGGCCCCCGCCACCAGCACCGCGACCGGCACCCCGAGCCAGTCCCGGCTCAGCAACGCGAGTAAGGAGTCCTTGATCCGTCCGTACCGGCGCATCGGTCCTCCGCGAAGGCACTCGAAAACCGATCCATGCCCTCTATCCTCCCCCCGTCCGACCGGGCCGACTCCAGGCTCCCGCGCCACCTCCCGGCTCCGGCCGTTCACGAACGGGTGAAACCCGACCGATCCCGCACTCGCCAGCCCCAGCTCGAACCCACCGCCGAGTACGGCATCGGAGCCGTGCCCTGCTTCGATGTCGCCCTGACGGACGACTCCTTCGCCGCCACGCCGTCGCGCACAGGCACGGTGGGCGACCTGCGGCTCGTCCCTCTTCGACGAGGAGCGGCGGCGGATTTCCACCTCACGCAGCGGCCCTTGCTTCCGTGCTCGGGATCACCGCTGAGCTATCAGATCCATCTCGCCGCGGACGGCCGCTGCGGGCGTCAGCAGCTCGGCGTGGATCTCGCGGATGGTCCGCTCGCCTTCCTCGGCCAGGACCGCCCTCGTGATCCGCCAGTCAGCGGGGGCGGCCTCCGGGCGGGCCAAGCCATGCATCTACAGCCGATCGACGATACCGGTGACGCTGGACAAGTAACGGCGAGCAGGTCGGCGAGGGCCTGCGTGGACTTGGGACGCCGAAGGAAGCTCGGCATCGTGCCCTGCGTCAGGGTGAGGCCGCGCGCTGCCGCCACAGTGACGAAGCTCCGGTAGTGCGCGGCCACGGCCCGGGCCGGCTGGTCCACGAGCTCGATCGGCGCGGGGGCGGCACGCGGGGTGACACTGGTCACAGTCCGACCGAGCAGAGATTAGTTGGCATCTTCAACTATTGAGGTCTACCATCGACGCATTGCTTGAGACTCTCAATCATCGATGATCTCAATTCTTTCTGGAGCACTACCATGACCGCCGCCCTCTTCGTCGTCAC
Organism: Kitasatospora sp. NPDC059648; assembly: GCF_042734825.1. Taxonomy (NCBI): domain Bacteria; kingdom Bacillati; phylum Actinomycetota; class Actinomycetes; order Kitasatosporales; family Streptomycetaceae; genus Kitasatospora; species Kitasatospora sp. NPDC059648. The sequence goes on from NZ_JBHWDU010000039.1 coordinate 27,672, forward strand.
CGGCGCCGCGCACTGGACTCTCGCCGACGGCAGCCTCCACCCGACCGGCTACTGGGCCGAGGAGCTCGCCGAGCCACACCGGATCTTCCGCGAGGCCGGCTACGAGATCACCATCGCCACGCCCGGCGGGGTCGCGGCCCCCGTCGACCGTGGCAGCCTGACCGCCGAGGCCAACGGCGGCCAGGAGCGGGCCGACGCCATCGCCGGGTACCTCGACTCCATCCAGGCCTCGCTCAGCAGCCCCGCCACGCTGGAGGACATCGACCCGGACGCCTACGACCTGGTCTTCTACCCCGGCGGCCACGGCCCCATGGAGGACCTCGCGGTCAACGAGGCGTCCGGCCGGATCCTCACCCGCGCCCTCGACTCGGGCCGGCCCCTCGGCGTGGTCTGCCACGCGCCGGCCGCGATGCTCGCCGCGCGCCGCACAGACGGCAGCTGGCCCTTCGCCGGGTACCGCATGACGGCGTTCACCAACGCCGAGGAGGCCGCGGTCGGCCTGGCCGACCGCGCCACGTGGCTGGTCCAGGACCGCCTGGTCGAGCTGGGCGCCGACTTCGCCGAGGCCGCCCCGTTCACCCCGCACATCGCCGTCGACCGCAACCTGTACACCGGGCAGAATCCGGCCTCCTCCGCGGCCCTGGCCCACCGGCTGGTCGAGGCGCTCGCCACCGACGCCGCCACCGTCGTGAAGCGGCTGCGCGCCACGTTCCGGTCCGGGCACACCAAGCCGCTCGCCTGGCGCCTCGACCAGCTGCAGGCTCTGCGCTCACTGCTCACCGAGCAGTCCCAGGCACTTCTGGCCGCCCTCAACGCCGATCTGGGCAAGGGCGAAGCCGAAGCGCACCGTACCGAGGTGGCCTTCACGATCAACGAGATCGATCACACGGTGAAGCATCTGGAGGAGTGGCTGCAGCCGAAGCCGGCCGGCGTTCCCGACGCCTTCCTTCCGGCCGAGGCCCGGGTCGTGCGCGACCCGCTCGGCGTGGTCCTGATCATCGCTCCGTGGAACTACCCGCTGCAGCTGGCCCTCGCCCCGCTGGTGGGCGCCCTGGCGGCCGGGAACACCGCCGTGGTCAAGCCCAGCGAGCTGGCCCCGTCGACCTCGGCGGCCATCGCCCGCCTGCTGCCCCGCTACCTCGACCCGCAAGCCGTCGCCGTGGTGGAGGGCGCCGTCCCCGAGACCACCGCGCTGCTGGAGCAGCACTTCGACCACATCTTCTACACCGGCAACGGCGTGGTCGGCCGGATCGTCATGACGGCCGCCGCCAAGCACCTCACCCCCGTCACCCTCGAACTCGGCGGCAAGAGCCCCGTCGTGGTCGAGCCCGGCGTCGACCTGGCCGCGACCGCGCAGCGTCTCGTCCGGGGCAAGTTCCTCAACGCCGGCCAGACCTGCGTCGCCCCCGACTACGTCCTGGCCGTCGGCGACACCGCCGCCGCGCTCGAGACCGAACTGGCCGCCGCCGTCCGCACGGCCTACGGCGACGAACCGGCCGACAACCCCGAGTACGGACGGATCGTCAACCAACGCCACTTCGACCGCCTCACCGCCCTGCTCGCCGACGGACGCGTCGTCACCGGCGGCGGCCACGACCGCGCCACCCGCTACATCGCCCCCACCGTGCTCGCCGATGTCCCACCCGCGGCACCCGTGATGCAGCAGGAGATCTTCGGACCGATCCTACCGATCATCACCGTGCCCGACCTCGACGCGGCGATCGCCTTCATCAACGAGCGCGACAAGCCGCTCGCGCTGTACGCCTTCACCGACTCCGACCACACCAAGCAGCGCCTGGCCGAGGAGACCACGTCCGGCGCGCTCGTCTTCGGCCTGCCCGTGTCACACCTGGCGGTCCCCGAGCTGCCGTTCGGCGGCGTCGGCGAGAGCGGCATGGGCCGCTACCACGGCGAGTACTCCATCGACACGTTCAGCCACAGCAAGGCGATCCTCGACAAACCGCTCAGCTGAGACCACACCGACACCCTCGGACACCCATCGGATTCCAGATCGCCAGGATCCGGTCGGTGTCCGGGCCGTGCAGCACCACCTCGGCGTACTGGTCGAGCAGCAGCGCGACGGCTCGCCCCCACAGACGCCCGCATCCAGACCCCGGCACCAAGGACCACACCCCATGATCCGCCTGCCCGGTTCCCGCCTGGAGACCCACTCCTCCCGATGGAAGTCACCGCGCGCCACCGCCTGACCGCCTCCGACCTGCAGACCATGACCCTCGGCGCTCGCCCTGGCCGATGACCAGGACCGCGCCGCGCTCGCAAGTGGCCGTCTCCTACATCGAGAGCTTCGGGCAGGTCGACCCGCTCGTGCTGCCCGGGGCGACCGCGTGCTACGAGTGTTTCCGGAACGTCGGCGAGCTGGAACAGTATCTTGCTCCTGGCGAGCAGCCGGGTCCGGACCTCAACCCCGGTTTTCAGGCCGGAAGTTATGGTCCTCTCAAGACGATCGTGGCATCCATGGCCGCCAACGAGGTACTGCGCTGCCTTCTCGGTGCCGACTGCCGCTCGGCCGGCACCAGGCTGATGCTGGACTCCCGCTCCTACCGACTTCACAACGAGCACTTCCCGCGCCACGGCGACTGTCCTTCCTGCGGCTCCGTCATCGCGGACCCCCGCTGGTCCACCGCCGTGCAACAGGTGAAACTCGAAGACATCTACGACGCCGGCCGTGCGGATGCCTCGTTCTTCGTCCTGGACGGACTCATGGAGAAGATCTCACGAAGCGCCGCCGAACACGGGCCCGGCTGGAAAGCCCTTGACTACGGGTGCGGCACGGGCGAGCAAACGCGGGCGCTGGCAGACCACGGAGCCGACGTGGTCGCTTTCGACCGCTCCGAGCGAATGCTGGAACTGCTCCGGGACAAGCTCCCGACCCGCCTGGCTCCCCAGGTCACCACAGTCGCCGGCACTTCCCTTGGTAGTCGCGGCTGACCTCCCGGTCGCCTCGAGTTCGAGCGGCGCGGTGCCGCTTCTGGGTGTCGCGGGCCTCGCGTACCGCGCCGAGCGCGGCCCGGGACTTGGTGACCGCGCCCTCGAAGTCGCCGTTGCGGATGGCTGATGCAGTGCGCCACATCACGGGTGAACGTGCTCACTGACGGGAGCCGCCTGCGTGGAATGCCTTTCCCAGGCGGTGGCCGGGATGCGGGGTGGGCGGGCGGTGGATGGCGACGAGCGCGGCGTCGTCGTCGAGTCGCCCGCCGACGTGGGCGAGGAGATCGCGGCGGATGTGGTGCAGGAGTACGTCGGGAGAGCTGTCCGTCCAGTTGGCGATCCGTTCCGGGAGGGGGTAGAAGTCGCCGTCGTGATCGCGGGCCTCGATGACGCCGTCGGTGTAGAGGAGCAGGGTGTCGCCGGCATGGAAGGCGGCCACATCGGGCGTGTGGTCTGCCGCCGCCATCGCGGCCACACCCAGTGGAGGCGCGGGGTGCAGGCTCAGGGGGGAAACCGAGTGGTCGGGTGTGAGAAGCAGGGGCGGGGGATGCCCGCAGCTGATCATCTGGGTGGCGGAGCTGCGGTCTGGGATCTCCAGCAGCAGAGCGGTGGCGAAGTGCTCTCCCGCGTCGCCGTCCGAGGTCGCGAAGTCGGCCTCGTAGCGGCTGATGCTGTGCTCCAGGGCTGCGGCCAGCGCTGGAAGGTCCGCGTGCTGGTGTGCCGCCTCGCGGAAGGCTCCGAGCAGGATCGCGGCCTCTCCGACTGCAGGCAGGCCCTTGCCCCTGACGTCGCCGATCATCACTCGGACCCCGTCTTCGGTGCGGGTGGCCGCATACAGGTCACCGCCGATCCGGGCCTCTTCCTCGGCGGCCAGATAGAGGCAGGAGATCTGCAGCGGACCGATCTGGTCGGGCAGCGGCCACAACAGGACGTGCTGCGCGGCCTCGGACACGGACCGCACCTTGGCCAGCTGGCGATCGCGCCGCTCGCGCACCAGACAGAAGCAGACGACCAGGACCGACAGCACGGCGAGGGTGACGATCTGCACCAGGTGGTTCGTCGTGGTCAGTCCCCCGTGGAAGACCGCGATGATCACCTGCGCTGCCAGGGCCAGCGCTCCCATGGCCCCGGTCAACCGGGGACCGGCGAACGACGCGGTGATCGCGGGCGCGATGACCAGAGCCGGCCCCAGGTGGATGTCAGCGGGAGAACGCAGGTCCACCACGGTGATCACCACGATGAGCACAAGCGGAATCACCAGCAGCGCATAGCGCGACCGCCATAGCTGCCCCAGACCGGCGAAACGCCGCCCGAAACCCACCTTTTCACTGTGCACCTCTCCCGTTTGCTGTGCACCTCTCCCGTTTGCTGTGCACCTCTCCCGCGTCGCCGACGAACGCGGAGGAGCCCTGTCGCGGATCCGGGGCACCCTTGCCACACAAGCCCGTGCTTGCGCCGGGGACGCTCGTTGAGCTGGATACCTACCGGTCGCAGGACGGCGGTGCGAGGTGGCTCCGAATCTCGCTTCCGATCATGATCTGACAAGTCACAGCGTCCTCTCCACGAACGGCGCAGCGTGGCTCTCGATCTCGCTGTCGGAGTGGCAGACCGAGCGGCTGGAGGCCCTCGGCGTGGTCTGGTAGCCCCGCCGTGTCCGGGGCCGTCGCTACAGTGGCCCGGCGCTGAGAAGCCAAGGGGCCCCTCCGGGCAGGCGTCGTGATCCCCCGCGCGCCGCAGGGCTCCCCGCTTCGCCGAAGAAGCGGGGAGCCGTGCGGTCGGCCGGAGGGGAGGCGGCCCGCCGGATCTACGCCGGACTGCCTCCTTCGCGGACCGGGTCAGTCCACGTTCACGACCTTCCACAACTGGCTGTCGGCGCTGGTGTCCGTCGTCTGGACGAGCTGAGCGCCCGCCGAGGTCGACGCGCCGGACACGTCGAGCAGCTTGCCGCTGTTCACGTTCTTGATCTTGTAGTAGCCGCTTCCGGTGTCGATCAGCGTCCAGTGCTGGTCCGCGGCGCTGGTGTCGGTCGCCTGGACGATGTTCGCACCGTCCGCGGTGGAAGCACCGCTGACGTCCAGGCTCATGGGGCTGTTCCGGCTGACGACCTTGTAACCGCTCTCACCCACCGGGACGAAGCTCCAGTTCTGGTTCGCGGCGCCGTTGTCGGTCCACTGGTCGAGGTTGCGCCCGGAGGTCGTCGCCGCACCCGAGACGTCGGCCACAAGCGCGCTGTGCTTGTCGATCTGAGCGCCAAGGTCGCGGTGTCGGGCGCCAACTTCGCGGTTGCCGACACGGGGACGGTCGTGGTGGTCGAGTCGGAGGGCAACAGGCGGATGTGCCTGACCCTGCCCGACACCCTGATCACCGTGATGGGCATCGAGAAGGTCCTGCCCACCTGGTCGGATCTGGAGGTGTTCCTGCAACTGCTGCCGCGTTCCTCCACCGGTGAGCGGATGAACCCGTACACCTCGACGTCCCGCCCGACGAGACCCCGGACGACGTCCCCGTCCCGCGCGACTACCGCCGCAGCCACGCCAGCCCCGGCCAGGACACCGTCGCGCTCTTCGCCGAACGGGTCGCCGACTACCGCACCGACCGCGCCGGCCTGCACGACGCCATCGCCGCCGCCCTCACCCGGCACGGGGCCCGACGGCTCGCCCTGCCCAGCGGCTTCCCGGCCGAGCTGCTGCCGACCGGCAGCTGGGAGTGGCACCCCGAACCGCTCGACGTCCCCGACCTGGACGGTCTGGACGGCGCGATCACGCTCGCCGGCGCCGGCATCGCGATCACCGGCACCATCGTCCTGGACGCCGGCCCCGGCCAGGGCCGGCGAGCTCTCACCCTGGTGCCCGACTACCACCTGTGCATCGTCGGCGCCGAACAGATCGCCGACGACGTCCCCGAGGCGCTGACCCGCCTCGACCCCGCCCGCCCGCTCACCTTCGTCTCCGGCCCGTCCGCCACCAGCGGCATCGAACTCGACCACGTGGAAGGCGTGCACGGCCCCCGCACCCTGGACGTCATCATCGTCGATCCCTTTGAGGCGCTCGGCGATCCGGGGCTGGCCTACAAGACGGTGCTCACCGTCCTGGGTCGACTTCACGCCAAAGGGCTGCTGGACCGGGAGGGGTCGGCCGAGCGCACGCGTACGCGCCACGGCGGGGTCCGGCCGACGAGGTCGCCTCGCAGATGAACCGGGCGCTCGCCCGTGGCGCCCGACCGGGCGGCGGTGCTGCAGCACTTCGTCGCCAGGTTGGACCCGGAGAACAAACGGGCACTGCGAGACCTGCTCAACACCGGCGAGTAGGACGGCGACGCGGGGGGGACCGTCATGTACTTCACCGTGTACCTGTTGTTGCGCTGGCGGGCACCGCGGTCGCCCTGGCGGATGTCGGTGTCGCGCTCGTCCGCTGCCTCAACGCCCTTGCCCCGTAGACGGGTAACGGCGGCGTTGCCGCCGCGTGAGATTCGGTCGCACCTCTTGTGCGATGTCATGTCCCTCGTCACACTTCCGAGTTGCGAACACGCGCGCACTTCTGCGTGAACGTCCTTCACTCCCTCACCTGTCGGGCGATCCCCGACTATCGAAAGGATGTTCAGTGTCACGCTCCCCCTGCCATCCGCGCGAAGAGGACGGATCGCCGCGCTCGCGGCACTCCTCACCGCGCTGCCCGGGCTCTGGCTCGGGTCCGCTCCCGCGCACGCGGCCCCGGCCGTTCCTCCGGTCCAGTTGTCCGCCGAGTCAGGGGCCGCCGTCCACCACGACACCTCCGTCCCACTGCGGGACCTCGCCGCCGCGGCGACCCTCGCGCCCGGCCCCGAGCACCAGGGGAAGAACCACGAGGAGCGGCTGCCGCATCCGCCGGCCGCGCACATCCCCGACCCGGTGGTGCAGGACACGCCCGGCGGGCCGTCCGTCCCCTCGACCGGCGCGAGCTTCGACGGGATCGGCTCGGCGAACTACTCGGTGACCGGCGTGCCGCCGGATCCGCACGCCGCCGTCGGCTCGCCCCAGATCGTCGAGACGGTCAACACCGCCTACGCCGTCTACTCCAAGACCGGTGCCACCGTCCTCGCGCCGACCAGCACCCTGCTCACCGGCCGGCGGTGCGGTGGCGCCGTCGAGGTCGGAGGCGAGCAGCCCGCCGTACGAGGAGGAGGTGGTGGTGAAGCACTGCTGAGTGGCAGCGGCGCCGGTCAGCATCTTCGAGCAGCCTCAGCAGCTGGACCGGCACCGGCCCGGCCACCGGCGTAACCACCAGCAGCCCGCACAGCGGCAGTTACGCCGCCCTGCTCGGATCGGCCTCACCGACCAACGGCGACTCCTCGATCGCGAAGACCTTCACCGCGCCGACCGGCACCAGCACCCCGGCCTTCCGGTACAACGTGACCTGTCCCGACACCGTCACCTACGACTGGGCGACGGCCACCCTCAAGGACAACACCACGGGCACCACGACCACGGTCCTCGCCAAGACCTGCGTGGCGTCCTCCGGCTGGGTACAGAAGACCGCCACCGTCACCGCCGGGCACTCCTACACGCTCGCCCTGACCAGCCACGACGACAACTGGACGGGCGACGCCACCTACACCAAGGTTCGACGACGTCACCCTCGTCTGACATCCCCCGCACCTCGACCAGGGCAGGCCGCAGACCCCCGGACCGCGGCCCGCCCTCCGCCATCCGCACCTCCCACCCACGCAAGGAGCCCGGATGCGACACCCACGCACAACAACGGCCTGGCGGCGCCCGCTCGCCACGCTCGCCTCGGCGGCCCTCGCCTTCGCCGCCTGGAACGCGGTCCCGGCGGCCGCCGCCACCTCGATCACCAACGGCGACTTCGAGACCGGAAGCCTCACCGGCTGGACCGGCACCGCCTCCGTCACCACCAACGGCCCGCACGGCGGCAGCTACGCCGCGATGCTCGGCAGCACCTCGCCCACCAACGGCGCCTCCTCGATCAGCCAGTCCTTCACCGCGCCGACCGGCAGCCCCGCCCTGTCCTTCTGGTACGACGTGACCTGCCCGGACACCGTCACCTACGACTGGGCCACGGCGACCCTGAAGGACACCACCGCCGGGACCACCAGCACCGTCCTGCCCAAGACCTGCACCAACGGCGCCGGCTGGAAGCAGATCACCAGCGCCCTCACGGCCGGCCACGCCTACACGCTGACACTGAGCAACCAGGACGACGACTGGCCCGGCGACGCCACGTACACCCTCTACGACGACGTGCAGGTCACCGGCGCGGCCGCGAACGACTTCTCCCTCGCGGACAACCCGGCCTCGGCCACCGTGAACGCCGGAGCGAGCGCGAGCTCCACCGTCTCCACCGCCGTCACCGCAGGTTCGGCCCAGACCGTGGCCCTCACCGCAAGCGGCCTGCCGAGCGGCGCCACCGCAGCGTTCAGCCCGTCCTCGGTGACGGCCGGTAACTCGTCCACGCTGACCGTCTCGACCGCCACGAGCACGCCCTCCGGCACGTACCCGATCACCGTCACCGGCACCGGCGCCTCCGCCACCCACACCGCCACCTTCACCCTCACGGTCAGCGGATCGGGCGGATCGGGCCTGGTACAGGTGAGCACGGACCCGTTCACCAACTCCACCAGCCAGCACGCCACCGAACTGGAACCGGACACCTTCGCCTACGGCAGCACCATCGTCTCCTCCGCCCAGGTCGGCCGCTTCACCGACGGCGGCTCCTCCGACATCAGCTGGAACACCTCCACCGACGGCGGCGCCACCTGGCAGCACGGCATGCTCCCCGGCATCACCACCTACCAGGGCGGCGGCAGCTGGGCCCGCGTCTCCGACCCCTCGGTCGCCTACGACGCCCGGCACGGCACCTGGATGATCACCGGCCTGGTCATCGACGCCAACGTCAACGGCGCCGGGGTCAGCGTCAGCCGCTCCGCGGACGGGGTGAGCTGGCAGAACCCGGTGATGGCGGTCGGCAACGACGGCCGGGGCTACGACAAGGAGTGGATCGTCTGCGACAACACGACCACCAGCCCGTACTACGGCAACTGCTACATCGAGGCCGACATCACCTCCTCCGGCAACACGGTGATCATGTCGACCTCACATGACGGCGGCGCGACCTGGTCCGCCCCGGCAAGCCCCTCCGGCACCAACGCCGGCCTCGGCGGCCAGCCGCTGGTCCAGCCCAACGGCACCGTCGTCGTACCGTTCTCCACCAACGGCAGCTCGATCCGGTCCTTCACCTCCACCAACGGCGGTGCCTCGTGGGGCTCCACCGTGCTGGTCGCCAACGTCTCCTCGCACGGTGTGGCGGGCAACCTGCGCGACGGCGAGGGCCTGCCCTCGGCTGAGATCGATGCGAGCGGGAAGGTCTACGTCGCCTGGCAGGACTGCCGGTTCCGCTCCGGCTGCCCGGCCAACGACATCGTGTACGCCACCTCGACCGACGGCACCACCTGGTCCGCCGTCACCCGCGTCCCGATCGACGCCACCACCAGCACCGTCGACCACTTCATCCCGGGCTTCGGCGTCGACCACGCCACCTCCGGCTCCACGGCCAAGCTCGGCCTGTACTACTACTTCTACCCGAACGCCAACTGCACGGCGTCCACCTGCCAGTTGGAGGTCGGTTTCACCTCCTCCGCCAACGGCGGCGCCACCTGGAGCACCGCGCAGACCGTCGCCGGTCCGATGTCCCTGTCGCAGATCGCCTCCACCACCCAGGGCAGCATGGTCGGCGACTACCTCTCCACCTCGGTGGTGAACGGCAAGGCCGTGGCGATCTTCGCCGTCGGCAAGGCCCCCGCCAACGGCCAGGCCTTCGACGAGGCCATGTACGCCGTCGGCGGCGGCCTCACCCTCCGCGCCGGCACCTCTCCCTCCAGCACCGGGCCGGTGCTCTACACCGCGCCCGACCGGGAACGGACTCTGCCCGCGGCTGTCCGCCGCTGACGTTCCCGCCCCGCCTTCCCGCCCCGCGCGGGAGGGCGGGGCTTTCTGTTGACCTTCAACTTTCTCAACAGATTTGGTTTTAGGCATTCGTTATGAGAATTCCCTTCACTCCGACTCGTTGAGCCGCGAGGCTTCGGTCTGATTCCGCCGGGACCGCGCGACCTCGCGACCCGCCGCATGGGAGGACCCACCATCGTGCCCCACAGGCAACGCCGACGGCTGCTGCTGCCCGCCGTCACCCTGACCGCGCTCGGACTGACCACCACCCAGGCCCTCGCCGCGCCGTCCGAGACGCCCAAGCCCCGCCCGCACCAGGCCCAGCACCAGGCCGAGATCGGCCAGAAGCACGCGAAGAAGACCCAGGGCAAGGGCGCGGCAGGTCCGGCGTTCAGCGCCAAGGCGACGTCCGCCGCCCCCGGCGAGGACGAGGGCGACGAGGCGGAGAACTCCGCCGAGGGCACCGCCCAGTACACCGAGGCCCGCACCGCCCCCGGCGTCGTCGCCCCCGGCGCGTACGGCGCGGCCTGGTCGCAGCTGCAGTCGATGCCGCACACGGGCGGGTCCTGGGACCACGTCACCAACAAGCCCTACAACGAGGACGACCCGCGCTACCGCGACGTCAACTCCAACTCCAGCGGCGGCGCCGGATTCACCACCGGCCGGATCACCGGCATCGCCGCCGACAACGACGGCTACGTGTACGCGGGCGGCGCCAACGGCGGCGTGTTCCGCTCCAGCACCGGCGGCGGCCAGTGGAAGTCCATCTCGGACAAGCTGCCGTCCCTCTCCACCGGCGCGCTGAACCTCGACGAGGGCGGGCGGCTCTGGTACGCCACCGGCGAGTCCAACACCGGCGCCACCTCCTACGTCGGCACCGGCGTGTACGTCCTCGCGGACCCCAAGCACGGCGAGTTCCAGCCCGGCAACCGGGTCGGCGGAGCCGAGCTGGAGTCCACGATCATCCACGCGCTGCGCTTCGGCGGCGGCAAGGTGTGGGCGGCCACCAGCCGCGGCGTGTGGAGCCACTCCACCACCGACCTGTCCGGCCCGTGGACCCTGGAGTTCGCGCCCAACCCCGACTACCTGCCCGGTGGTTCGAAGGCGGCCGACCCCAGCGCGCCGTACAAGAACATCGCCAACGACATCGCGATCGACCCCAAGGACCCGACCAAGGTCATCCTCGCGGTCGGCTGGCGCGGCGGCGACACCTACAACGGCTTCTACAGCAAGGCCACCGACGGCAGCTGGCAGCGCGTCGCCTCGCTGGGCGACCTGCCCACCGACGCCGCGAACGTCGGCAACGTGACCTTCGCCCGCTCGGCGGACGGCTCGCGCTACTACGCCATCGACCAGTCCCCGGACGTCATGGCGCACAACCCGGACACCGGCCTCAAGGGCATCTACGTCTCCAAGTCCGGCTCCCCTTCCGGACCGTGGACGCTGATCGCGGACAAGGACAAGCTCAAGAACTCCGGCTCCGCCCTCCAGGGCGCCGGCTACCAGCCCGGCATCCAGGCCTGGTACAACCAGTTCCTCCAGGTCGACCCCGCCAACCCCGACCACGTCTACGCGGGCCTGGAAGAGGTCCTGGAGACGAAGAACGGCGGCAACACCTGGATCGTCCCCGGCCCCTACTGGAACTTCCCGTTCCCCTGCTGGAGCATCGACCCCACCAAGCAGACCGGTGACTGCTCGCCGACCACCCACTCCGACCAGCACGCCGTCGCCATCGGCAGCTACAAGGGCAAGACGAGCGTCTACGTCGGCAACGACGGCGGCATCTACACCCGCCCGGTCAACGGTGCCGTCGACTCCGGCGGCCACGCCAAGGACTGGAAGTCCCTGGCCGACGGCACCATCGACACCCTCCAGTACTACTCGGTCGGCGTCGGCAAGGACCCGGCGGACCGCTCCGGCAAGGGCGTCCTCGTCACCGGCGGCCTCCAGGACAACGGCCAGTCCATCCTGCGCGCCCACGACAAGGTGATGGGCTCCAACTTCGGCGGCGACGGCGCCGACACCATCGTCGACCCCGCCAACGGCTGCAACACCGCCGCGGAGTACGTCTACCTCGACATGTGGGTCACCCAGAACTGCGCCGTCAACGACGGCAGCTGGAACACCGACCCCACCAAGGCCACCTCCTACGAGGTCGCCCCGCCCGACAAGGACCTCGGCGGCGCCGGCGCCCGCTTCATCGCCCCGATCACCAGCGACCCGAAGAACGTCAACACCTGGATCGCCGGCGGACGCCACGTCTGGGTCCAGAACAAGGGCTTCGCGATCCGCAGCGGCAGCGAGTGGACCACCGCCTACGACCTCGGCGCCGGACACGTCGCCACCGCCGTCGCCACCGTCAACGGCACGGTGTACGCGGGCTGGTGCGGCCCGTGCAACAACCAGGGCTTCAGCCGCGGCATCGCCGTGGGCAACACCGACGGCACCGGCTGGCACCAGCTCAACCTGCCCGTCGACGGCGCCCTGCCCAACCGCTACATCTCCTCCTTCGCCGTCGACGAGAACGACGCCAAGCACGTCTTCGTCGCGTTCAACGGCTTCTCCCGGACCTGGACGGAAGGCCCGGGCGCCGGCATCGGGCACCTCTTCGAGACCCACGACGGCGGCACCACCTGGACCGACGTCTCGGCCAACCTGCCCGACGTCCCCGCCACTTCCGTCAAGATCCTGCCGAACGGCGGCCTCGCACTGGGCACCGACCTCGCCGCCTTCTACCGCGCGCCCGGCGAGACCGACTTCCGGGTGCTGGGCCGCAACCTGCCCACCACCTCCGTCCAGCAGCTCAAGCTCGGCCCTGACGGCAAGCTCTACGCCGCCACCTTCGGCCGCGGCATCTGGTCCTTCAACCTCCACAGCCTCGGCCACGGCCGGCACGACGAGGTCGAGGACTGATCCGCCGTTCCACCGCACAACCGGTGCCCGGCCTGCTCACCCGAGCGCGCCGGGCACCGGCGTTCCGGAACCGGTCCGGCGCCGCGAACGTCCAAACCCGGAACCGAACGAGACCGGAGACACCCCACCGTGAAGAGACCCCTCGCCATCTCGGCCAGCGCGCTGCTGCTGCTTCTGACCGCCGCCTGCGGATCCGGTGGCGGCTCCGCGCCGACGCCGACCGGCTCGCCCACGCCTCCCGCCCAGAGCACAGCCCCGGTGTCGGCAGCCAGCCCCAGCGCAACGCCCACCGAAACCCCCGCACCGACGTCGGGGTCGCCCTCGGCGGGTGCGGGAACGACCGCCCCGCAACCCCCCGGGGGCCGCACCACAGCCCCGACCCGGACGGCCTCGCAGGGGTCCGCATCCGCGGGCAGCCATGTTCCCGTCACAGCGGCGCCGAGCCCCGCTGCCACTGCGGCCCTGCCTCCGAACGACGGGGAGAACCCGGTCGACCTCCAGCACCGCCCCGGCGGCGGGACCTCCCGTCCGGCGGGCTGATCCGCACGGGCGATAGCTCGGTCCACGGCGATGGCATCATCTGTTGCTGTCGGGCGGGGCGAGCTCGCACCGGCTGCGGCCCTGTTCCGTTCCCTGGGCGATCCGGCCCGCCTGGCGAGAGCCTGACCCAGCCCTCCCTGATCGGCCTGCTCGCCGCTGCGGAGACCGTGCTGACCGACACCGGCGACGCGGTCGCGCTCCGCCCCACCTACGGCGCCAGCGAGGGGAACGACCGGTGACGTGGACATGCCGGACTCGGTCGGGGCGTCTCTGCGCGCCGACGGGGCGTGGGCAGCAAGAAAGGCGGACGGCGCGTCCGACCCCCTGCGGTCGACGGGGCGTTCCTGGCGGCGCTCCTGCGACGTTGAGGTCGCCGCGCAGGGTGAAGGTGATTGCCCGGCTGCTCGCCCTGGGCGATGGGCACAGTGGCGAACTGGCAGAAGACCTCGACCGGACAGTCCCGCTCCTGCAGGCCAGCTACGCCGCCGCGTGACAATCGGGTCCGTCTCACCTGCAGCGGCCGAGCCCGATCCAGGTGGCTGTCTGCTGACCCGGCCCTCCGGGGTGCCGCAGGGCCGGGCCACGGGTCAGTTCTCGATGCCGAAGTAGCGGCTGAGGTCGTCCCCGGACTCCACTGGGCCCACATCTCATTGGTGCTGCCGGTCATGCAGATGCAGGTGTTGCCGTTGTTGACAGCAACGGTGTTGCGGCCTCCGGCACTTCCCGGTGCAGATCCTGCGCTCGGCCGAACTCCTGGGGGCATCCGCGCACTTGGCAGTCACAGGTACGCCGCCAGGAGCTCTCGTTCGTCGACTGCTTGCTGCGCGATGCACGTCCGATTCGGCCGGCCCATGTCACACCAGTGCCCCGCCGCCGTCTACCGCGAGGGTGGTGCCGGTGACGTAGCCGTTGGCCAGGACGAAGAGGTAGGCCGCCGCCGCTTCCGCGGCAGTGCCGACGCGGCCGGTGAGCAGCTGGGACCCGGCGTCATGGAGGAAGGCGTCCGGATCCGGGACGCTGCCGTCCCACAGCTCGGTGCCGATCACGCCGGGCTGGATCACGTTGACACGCAGCGGGGCGAGTTCGACGGCGAGTGCCCGGGCCAGGGCCTCGATGCCGCCGGTGACACCTGCCGTGAGCGCGGTTCCAGGCACGGGGCGGATTGCGAGCACGCCGGAGCTGAAGGTGATCGAGCCGCCTTCGCGCAGTCGCGGTGCGGCGTACTTGGCGGACAGGAACGCGCCCCAGAACCGGCGCTCGAAGGCGGCCCTGGCCTCCTGCGGGGTGGTGTCGGCCAACGGCTTGATCACCAGGGATTCGCCCGCGGTGTAGACGAGGTGGTCGAACTGTCCGACCTGCTCGAAGAACGCGGCGATGGCGTCGCCGTCGGCGACGTCCAGGCGTCGGCCTTCGGCCGGTGCGCCCAGCCGCTTCGTCGCAGCGTCCACGCGGCCCTGGCTGCTGGAGGCGACCACGACGTTCGCGCCGCCCGCCGCGGCCTGCCGGGCCACCTCGAAGCCGATGCCGGAGGTTCCGCCGATGATCACGATCTTCTTGCCGGCCAGAGACATGGGATCCGCTCCTTCGTCGATGCGGTGCCGCTTCGGCGACCGCCCTGACATGAACCTACGTCTCCCAATCGAGATGACGAATGCCCAGAAGTCTTGGATTCCATGTCACATCGTCTCGCTGAACGAGCACTAGAGTGGCGCCATGGACATCCTGAGCGACACCCTCGAAGTCCTGCGGACGGGACGTCCGATGGTGACCCGCACCGAAGCCCACGCGCCTTGGGCCCTGAAGTTCCAACCCGTTTCAGGAGCCGGGTTCCACGTGGTCGTGGAAGGGCACTGCCATCTGCTTCCACCGCACGGTCAACCGCTCGCGCTCGGCCCGGGCGACATCGTGTTCCTGCGGCGGGGCAGCGGGCACACGTTGTGCGACGCGCCCGGCCGCGACCCGGTGGACTTCGTCCCGGAGCGCGTGGACCGTTCCTCTCCGATCGGCCGGGTCACCATGGACGGCTCGGGGCCGCGGACGGTGCTGGTGTGCGGCGCGTACGCGATCGACGTCGATCGGCCGCATCCGCTGTTCGGCGATCTACCGGAGGTCGTCCATCTCCCCGCGGTCCCCGGCCGCCACGCGGCGTTGCGCTCGGCCGTCGATCAGCTGTGTGCCGAGTTCCACGCGCCGCAGCCGGGCTCGGACGCGGTCGTCTCGGCGCTCATCGACCTGCTGCTGCTGTACATCCTGCGGGCGTGGTACGCCGAACCGCCGGAGGAACGGACCCCGGGGTGGGCGGCCGCGCTGACCGACCCGTTGGTCGCCCCGGCCCTGAAGGCGATCCACGACGATCCCGGCCACCCATGGACCGTGGAGTCGCTGGGCACCCGCGCCGGGCTGTCCCGCGCCGCGTTCGCCCGCCGGTTCGCCTCGGTGGTCGGCGAGCCGCCGTTGACCTACCTGACCAACTGGCGTATGGCCACCGCGGCCCGCCTGCTGCACCGATCGCCGGCGCCGCTGAGCACGATCGCGCAGCGCACGGGGTACACGTCGGAGTTCGCCTTCGCCAAGGCGTTCAAGCGACACTTCGGATCGCCACCGGGCGCCTACCGCAAGCAGGTCGGGACGGCGGGGGACCAGGCAGGCGGGCACGACTGACGGCAAGCAGGACAGCACCGCGTGGCGAGCTCGCGGGCCGGTCACCGACGACACGGCGCACGGGCCTTCACCGTGCAGGATGTGTCCCGTCGGCCCCTCAGTGGTTCTGGCGTCGGGAGCAGGGCCTCACGGGCGGCCGGGGAGGAGTCGCACTCCCGAGCCGCCCGGAGGCCCTGCCGTCAGGCTTCCCCGGCCCTCACTGACCCGGTCCTCCGCCGGTCCCCGCGGTGGCAACCCGGGGAACCGGCAGCCGGTCGCGACCCTGCTGCGCCCTGTGGCGGACCGCGCCTGACCAGCGGCTTCCGACGGCCACGGATAATGGCCTGGCCACCGGGCGGCCGTGCCCGCGGCACCGGACGACCTGAGAGGCGGAGCACGGATGACCCTGGAGGAAGGACGGCGCGTCAGGCTGACGGCGGACCTCGGCATCGGCGAGGCCTTCACCCGCGAGCCCGGGGAGCCCGGAATGCCCGGCGAGCCCATCGCGCCCGGGACCGTCGTCGGGTTCCTCTCCCTGGGAGCCGGGGCCGAGGGCACCGTCGAGCGGGTGGACGGCGAGCTCCCGGAGAGCGAGGAGGTCCGCGAGTACCAGCGGCTCAAGGCGCTCTTCGACGACTACGGGCACACCATGCCGGAGGCCAGCCGGGAGCGCCTGAAGGCGCAGCTCGCCGCGCTGGAACCGGAGTGGGCCGCGCACCGGGCACGTGGGAGCCGGGTGACGGTCCGGGTCCGCCTGGACAACGGTTTCGTCCTCGACGGTGTACACCAGGACGTCCTTGCGCCACTGTGAGAGGACGTCAGCGTGCCCTGCGAGCACGGGAGGCAGCACGATGCCCGAATGGACGGGAGGCAAACCGGTGCCCGATTGGAGCGGAGGCAAGCCGATGCCCGATGTGACAGGTGGGAGCGCGGACCGCGACGCGGCGGCTCCCGACGAGACGACCCCCGCGGAGACGACTCCCGCCGCGGCGGACACCGCGGCGCCCGAGGCTCCGGCCGCCGCCGGGCAGGAAGAGGGAGCCGGAAGCGCGCCGAACGACTGAGGCGCAGCGCGTGACCCGCAGCGACCGGGCCCCGGCCGTCAGCGGCGGCAGGCCGGCTCCTCGACGGTGACCGGCTCCGCGGCGGTGACCGGCTCCGCGGCGGCGCCCCGCTCCCCGGCCGCGCCCGGGCCGATCCGGGCGCGCTGGGCCAGGAGTTCGGCGAAGGCCACGGTGAGCGGGTCGGGCCGGGTGCGGGTGTACGCGGTGAGGGTGCGGCGGATCGGTGGGTCGGGGCGGAGCAGGAGCCCGTCGAAGTGCGGCGGGACGATGTCGGCCGGCACCAGGGCCGGGCCGAGACCGGCCGCGGCGAGCAGCGGTGCGGCGGAGGTCTGTTCGGCGCGTACCGCCGCCCGTGGGTGGAAACCGGCCCGGGCGCAGGCCTGGTCGAGCAGGTCGGCGAGGCCGTTGTCGGGGGCGTAGTGGACCCAGTCGCGATCGGCGAGGGCGCCGAGCGCGACGGTTCCGGCGGCACGGCCCTCACCCGGACCGCTGCGGGCCAACGGGTCGTCGGCCGGCAGGACGACCGTGAACTCCTCGACGCCGAGTTCCCGGATCGGCCCTTCCCAGCCCTCCGGCGCGGGGCCGATGGCGAGGTCGGCCCGGCCCGCGGCCATGGCTTCCTGGAGCCGGTCGGCGTGCGCGTACTCGCGCAGCCGGATCCGCACGCCGGGGTGCCGGCGGTGCCAGGCCCGTAGCACCGGCGGCAGGATGCCGAGGCTGATCGAGTAGACGGCGGCGACCTCCAACTCCCCCTCCTCCAGCCCGGTGGCCCGCCGGGCCACCGCCTGCAGCCGGTCGGCCTCGGCCAGTGCGGCACGGGCGTGCGGCAGCACCGCCCGGCCGGTCGGGGTGAGCCGCACCGAGCGCGGCAGGCGTTCCAGCAACGGGCCGCCGAGTGCCGTCTCCAGGGCCCGGACCTGGTGGGACAGCGCGGGCTGGGTGACGTGCAGCTGCTCGGCGGCGCGGGTGAACGAGCCGGTGTCGACCACGGCGGCCAGGTATTCGAGCTGTCGGAGCGTCGGGGTTGCCATGAAGGCATTTTATGGCAGCGGTAGAGAAGATGCCTTGGACTCATCATCCCAGGTCGGGAGAGGGTCGTGGTGCGGCCGCCGCAGGGAACAGCGGGCGGCCGGATCCCCGATGACCCGAACTCGAAGGAGTACTCCCATGTCCGACGGCACACCTCTGCAGGGACAGCGACTGGTCGTGGTGGGCGCCGGTTCGCGCACCGGACGCGCCCTGGCCAGGGCCGCATCGGCGGCCGGCGCCGCGGTGGTGCTGGCCGGTCCCGATCCGCGCAAGCTGGAGTGGACGGCCGGCGAGCTGACCGGGCCGTCCGAGGTGATCGCGCTCGACCTCGCCGACGAGCCCTCGATCGCCGGATTCGCCCGGCGGGGCGGCCGGTTCGACCACCTGGTCTCGACCGCCGCGATGCCCGCCAACGGCCCACTGAAGGAGCTCGAACTCGCCGACGTGCAGCGGGCGTTCGCGGCCAAGGTGATCGGCCCGATGCTGTTGGCGAAGCACCTGGCCGGGCAGGTGTCCGAGCGCGGCTCGTTCACCTTCTTCTCCGGGGTCGCCGCCTGGCGCCCGGCGCCCGCGCGCACGGTGATGGCCACCACCAACGGTGCGCTGGCCTTCCTGGTCCAGGCGCTGGCGGTGGAGATCGCCCCGGTGCGGGTCAACGCGGTCTCCCCCGGCATCGTCGACACCGGCTCCTGGGACGGCCTGGGCGCCGACAAGGAGGCGTTCCTGCGCGGGGTGGCCGAGCGCAACCCGGCCCGCCGCGTCGGCAGCCCGGAGGACCTGGTCAAGGCTGTGCTCTACGCCATCGACAACCCCTACGTCACCGGCACCGTGCTGCACGTCGACGGCGGCGGCCGGCTCGCCTGACCGGGCCGTTCGCCCGCCCTCCGATCCGTACGCCCGCCCGCCCGTCCGTCCATGTGCCCATCCGATCCGAGGAGCGATTCCCCATGCCCTGGCGCACCTTGACCCGTACCGCCGCCGTCGCCGCGACCGTGGCGGTCCTGGCGGCCGGCACCGCCGCCGCTGCCCCCGTCCCCGCTCACCACGACGGCGACCCCAAGCCCCCGTCTCACTCCTGGCCGCAGCGCCTGCTCGACCGCTCTCCCGACCTGGTCCAGCCGAAGGCGCTCACCGTCGACCGCTCCGTCGGCGCCCGGCGCGCGGCCCAGGAGGTCCGCCTGGCGCAGCAGTTGTACACCTTCTGGAACACCGGGCAGCAGCGCTACCTGGACGCGGCGATCAGCCCGCAGTTCCGGGACGACACCCTGCCTCCCGGCCGCCCCCAGGGCCCCGCCGGCCCGCTGACCGCATCGAGGACCTTCCGCGCCGCCGTACCGGACCTGACCTGCGAGCTGTCCGACCTGCTGGTCACCGGGGACAAGATCACCGCCCGGCTGGTCTTCCGCGGCCACTTCACCGGCAACTTCAACGGCACCCGGGGCAAGGGCCAGAGCGTCGAGTTCAACGCCATCGACATCCAGCACGTCGGCACCGACCGCATCGTCGAGGACTGGCACATCGAGGACAACGAGACGCTGCTGACCCAGCTGGGCGTCCGCGGCTGACGCCGGGAACGTGCCGGGCCGGGCCGGTGCACCACCGATCCCCTGGCCCGGCCCGCTCCGAACTGCCACCATGGCCCGATGCGCATTCTGATCATGGGCGGCACCAGGTTCGTCGGTTACCACTTCGCCCGGGCGGCCCTCGCCGCCGGGCACGACGTCACGGTGCTGCACCGGGGCAGGTCCGGTGCCCACCTGCTCCCGGACGCCACCCACCTCATCGCCGACCGCGACGCCGACCTGTCCGTCCTGCGCGGCCACGCCTGGGACGCCACCGTGGACGTCAGCGCCTACTTCCCGCGCCAGATCCGCCAGTTGGCCGCCGCACTCGACCCCGGCGCCGCCGGACGCTACCTCCTGGTGTCCTCCATGGCCGTCTACGACACTCCGGCCGCCCCTGGCTTCACCGAACACTCCCCCCTGCTCCCCGCCGACGGCCCGGAGGCCGAGGCGATCACCGCCGCCAGCTACGGCGTCCTCAAGGCGCAGTGCGAGCGGGAGGCCCGGGAGTCCTTCGGCCCGGACGTACTGCTGGTGCGTCCGACCTACGTGATCGGCCCCGAGGACTACACCCACCGCTTCGACCACTGGGTGCAGCGGCTCGCCCGGGGCGGCGAGGTGCTGGCCCCGGGCCGGCCCGACACCCCGATCCAGGTCGTCGACGCCCGCGACCTCGCTGACTGGATGCTCGGCCTGCTCACCCAGGGCGCCTCCGGCGCCTTCCACGCCGCGACGCCCCCGCCCTTCGTCATGGGCGACCTGCTCGGCGCGGTCGCCGCGGCGGTCGCCCCGCCCGGCACCACGCTCACCTGGGTGGACGACGACTTCCTCCGGGAGGCCGGCGTCCAGGACCAGGCGCTGCCGCTGTGGAGCACCGACCCGCGGATCCGGGCCACCGGCACCGCCGACCCGTCCGCGGCCCTCGCCACCGGCCTCAAGCTCCGCCCGGTGGCCGACTCCGCCCGCGACATCCTGCCGTTCGACCCGCTGCCGCAGGCCCTGACCCCGGAGCGGGAGGCCGAACTCCTCACCGCCTGGCACCGGCGCTGAGCCCCCGACTGCCCCTCGGGTCCACCCGGGGGCGGTCGACACGGTCAGTCGAGCGCGCTGTCCGTCAGCCCGAGGCGCAGGTGCTCGATGTGGTAGACGGCCTGGTCGAGCAGGGCGGCGACGTGGTTGTCGTAGAGCGCGTAGACGACCGAGCGGCCCTGCCGCTGACCGACCACCAGGCCGAGGTTGCGCAGCAGGCGCAACTGGTGGGAGCAGGCGGACTGCTCCAGCCCGACCTCGGCGGCGAGTTCGGTGGCGGCGCAGGGGCCCTCGCGCAGCCGGGAGAGGATCAGCAGCCGCGAGGGGGTGGCCAGGGCCTGGAGGGTGGTGGCCACCCGGGCGGCGCTGGCTTCGTCCAGGCGGGTGTGCGGGACGGCGGTTGCGGGGGCGGCTCCATGACCCATGCGGGCAATAGTACAACTCATACATGAAGAAGGGTTCATATGTTCATGTATCGTGGACGAGTCACCGGCCCGCCCTGCCCCGAAGGGTCCCGTCCGCATGCCCACCACCCTGCCCGCCACCCTGATCGAGCGCCCCGCGCCCTCCGCCGCGCCTCGCCCCGACACCGCCCCGCGCCGCCGCACCCGGGTGTTCGCCCTGCCCGAGGCCCGCTGGGCCGCCGCCGCGACGGTGCTGTTCCTGATCGCGCTCCCGCTCCAGCTCACCGGCGCCCCCGCCTGGGCCTGGGGCCCGCTGTACGCCCTCGCGTACGCCACCGGCGGCTGGGAGCCCGCCTGGGCCGGCCTCCGGGCACTGCGCGCGAGGACCCTCGACGTCGACCTGCTGATGGTCGTCGCCGCCCTGGGCGCCGCCGCCGTCGGCCAGGTCGTGGACGGCGCGCTGCTGATCGTCATCTTCGCCACCTCCGGCGCCCTGGAGGCCCTGGCCACCGCCCGTACCGCCGACTCGGTGCGCGGACTGCTCGACCTCGCCCCGGCCGGCGCCACCCGGCTGCTGGACGACGGCCGCGAGGAGAGCGTGCCGACCGAGCGGCTGGCTGTCGGCGACACGGTCCTGGTGCGGCCCGGCGAGCGGATCGGCGCCGACGGGCGGGTGCTGGACGGCGCGAGCGAGGTCGATCAGGCCACCATCACCGGCGAGCCGCTGCCCGTGGCCAAGGAGCCGGGCGACGAGGTGTTCGCCGGCACCCTGAACGGCACCGGCGCGCTCCGGGTGAAGGTCGAGCGCGACGCCTCCGACTCGGTGATCGCCCGGATCGTCGCCATGGTCGAGGAGGCCTCCGGGACCAAGGCGCCGACCCAGCTGTTCATCGAGAAGGTCGAGCAGCGCTACTCGATCGGCATGGTGATCGCCACCCTCGCGGTCTTCGCGGTGCCGCTCGCCTTCGGCGCGGCCTTCACCGGTTCGCTGCTGCGGGCGATGACCTTCATGATCGTCGCCTCCCCGTGCGCCGTCGTGCTGGCCACCATGCCGCCGCTGCTGTCCGCGATCGCCAACGCCGGACGCCACGGCGTACTGGTGAAGTCCGCCGTGGTCATGGAACGGATCGGCCAGGTCGACGGCGTCGCCCTCGACAAGACCGGCACCCTGACCGAGGGCACGCCCCGGGTCACCGACCTGCGCCCGCTCACCGGCTCCGGCCTGACCGAGGACGAGCTGCTCGCCCTGGCCGCGGCCGCCGAGCACCCCAGCGAGCACCCGCTCGCCCGGGCGATCGTGGACGCGGCCCGCAGCCGCGGTCTGGCCCTCGCCACGGCCGGGGACTTCTCCTCCGCCCCCGGCATCGGCGTCACCGCCACCGTCGCCGGCCGCGCCGTCGCGGTCGGTGCCCCGGCCCGGCTGCAGGGGGGCACCTCCCGACCGGAGGCCGAGGGGGACGCCGGGGACGCCGTCTCCGCCCGCGCCGCCGCGATCGCCGCAGAGCTGGAGAGCGGCGGCCGCACCGCCGTCCTCGTCGAGGCCGACGGCGTCCCGGTCGGCGTGCTCGGCATCGCCGACCGCCTGCGCCCGGACGCCGCCGCCACCGTCACCGCGCTCGCCTCCCTCACGGGCACGGCGCCGATGCTGCTCACCGGCGACAACCCGCGCGCCGCCGCCCGACTGGCCGCCGAGGTCGGCATCACCGACGTCCGCGCCGGGCTGCTCCCCCAGGACAAGGTCACCGCCGTCCAGGAGCAGGAGCGGGCCGGACGCAAGGTCCTGGTCGTCGGCGACGGCGTCAACGACGCGCCCGCCCTGGCCGCCGCCCACACCGGCATCGCGATGGGCCGGGCCGGCTCCGACCTCGCGCTGGAGACCGCCGACGCCGTCATCGTGCGCGACGAACTCGCCACCGTCCCCGCCGTGGTGGCGCTCTCCCGCCGGGCCCGCTCCTTCGTGACGCAGAACCTGGTGATCGCCTCGGTGTTCATCTCCGTGCTGGTGGTCTGGGACCTGGTCGCCACCCTCCCGCTCCCGCTGGGCGTCCTCGGCCACGAGGGCTCGACCGTCATCGTCGGCCTCAACGGCCTGCGACTGCTGCGCGAGGCAGCCTGGACCAGGGCCCGCGCCGAGGGCTGAGCCGTCGCCGCCGGAAGGCCGCCGCTCCCGGACAGGGACAGGGGGCGGCGGCCTTCCGCCGCATCTGTGGGGAAGGGGTGTGACAAACCGCCGGGTGTCGGCGCTGAACAGTCACGACCGGGGCACCGCCCGATCCGCCGGGGATCGGTGCATGCCCTCGTGGCAGCACGCGAACCGACAACACCTGGACCGACACCGTGACCGTCAAGCCGTACGACCCGTGGCCCGTCGCCGGGCAGCCGCCCCGCCCCTGGGAGGACCCGGGGCACCTCCCCGGCCCCCCGGACGGCGAAGCGGCCGCCGGTGCCACGGCCGAACACTTCGCCGTTCCCGCCTACGCCGCCGAGCACTTCGCCGCTCCGGTCCCCCTCGCCGAGTGCCTCCCCGAGCCCGACGGAACGGATCCCCCCACGGCCGAACTGCCCCCGATCGTCCCGGCCGTGGACCCGCTGACGGATTCCGCGCCCCCGGCGGTGTTCGTCGACGCCTCCGGCCGCCGACAGCGCCGGATCCGCCGGCTCGGAGCGGTCCTGGCGGTTCCGGCGGGCGGGTACCTGGCCCTGCTGGCCAGCGCACTGCTCGGCGGCCCCACCGTGAACGCGCCGTTCCTGCCCCTGCCCCAGCCGCCCGCGCCCAGCGCACCCGCCCCGGAGGCCACGCCGTCCGAGGCGCCGTCCGCCGCCCCGCCCGACGCGGATCCGACGGAAGCACCCGCCCACCGGGGCAGCGCCGCCGCGGTCGGCCTCCAGCACCCGTCGACCGCCGGCACCGCGGCACCGGCCGGGTCCACCCCCGCCGCGCAGGCGCCCTCGTCCACCACCGCGCCCGCCCCGACCAGCGGTCCCACAGCCTCTCCGGGCACCAGACCGACCGGTGCGGCCACCCCCGGGCACGGGCGCCCGACCACCGCACCGGGCAGAGGACCCGGCAAACCCTGACCCCTTCCGCCCCCTCGAACCGTCCCCACCCCAGAAAGCAGCACCCATGAGCGCCGCCCGCCGCCGAAGAGCCCCAGCCCCGGACCGCACCCGCCGAGGCCGGCGCGGCGTCGTCCGCCAGGGCCCGCTCCGCACCCACTGGCTCCTGCTGACCGCCCTGCTGCTCACGCTCATCGGCGCCCTGGTGCTCCAGGGCTACGCCCAGCACAGCTTCGACGACCGGCCCGACCAGGCGGCCGCCCCCGCTGCCGCGGACGCCGTACCGGCGGCGATCCGCGACGGCGGCCCGGTCATCGACGCCGCCGCCCCGCAGCCGCGCAGCGCCGCCCCCAGGCCCGGCACCATCGCGCTGACCTTCGATGACGGCCCCGACCCGACCTGGACCCCGAAGATCCTGGACGCACTGCGGCGGGCCGGGGTGCACGCGACCTTCTTCGTGGTCGGCACCCAGGCCGCCGCCCACCCGGACCTGATCCGCCGGATCGTCGCCGAGGGCCATCAGGTCGGCATCCACACCTTCACCCACACCGACCTCGGCGCGGCCCCCTCCTGGCGCCGCACGCTGGAGCTGCGCGAGGCCCAGCTGACCGTGGCCGGGGCGGCCGGAGTCACCAGCTCGCTGCTGCGCCCGCCGTACTCCTCGACACCCGAGGCCGTGGACGACCCCGGCTGGTCCGCCATCCGCCAGGCCGGCCGCGAGGGCTACCTGACCGTGCTCACCACCCAGGACAGCGAGGACTGGCGACGCCCCGGCGTGCCCGCGATCGTCAGGGCCGCGACGGCCGGCACCGGCGACCAGGGCCAGGTCCTCCTGATGCACGACGCCGGCGGCGACCGCTCGCAGACCGTCGCCGCCCTCGACGGCGTGCTGAGCACGCTCAAGGCCCGCGGCTTCCGCTTCACCACGCTGAGCGACGCCGTCGGCCTGCCCGACCCGGTCCGCCCGGCCGGAACCGGCGACCACTGGCTCGGCCTGGCCCTGATCTGGCTGCTCACCGGCGGCAACTGGGGGCTCACCGCGCTGGGCTGGCTACTCTGGGCAGCGGGCGCGGTCAGCGTGCTGCGCGCGGTCGTCGTCCTGTACGCCGCCCGCCGGCACAAGCGGATGCGCCGCGGCGGCTGGGGTGCCCCGGTCACCGAGCCGGTCAGCGTGATCGTCCCGGCCTACAACGAGGTCGCCGGCATCGAGCCCGCCGTCCGTTCGCTCCTGGCCTCGGACCACCCGGTCGAGGTGATCGTGGTCGACGACGGTTCCACGGACGGCACCGCCGACCTGGTGGAGTCGCTCGAGCTGCCGTACGTCCGGGTGATCCGGCAGGAGAACGCCGGCAAGCCGGCCGCCCTCAACACCGGCATCGCCGCGGCCCGCGCCGAACTGCTGGTGATGGTCGACGGCGACACGGTCTTCGAGCCCGACGCCGTGCGGATGCTGGTGCAGCCCTTCGCCGACCCCGCCGTGGGCGCCGTCTCCGGCAACGCCAAGGTGGTCAACCGCGGTGGCCTGCTGGGCCGTTGGCAGCACATCGAGTACGTGGTCGGCTTCAACCTGGACCGGCGGCTGTTCGACCTCGCCGAGTGCATGCCCACGGTACCCGGCGCGGTCGGCGCCTTCCGCCGCTCCGCACTGCTGGCCGTCGGCGGCGTGGGCGAGGAGACCCTCGCCGAGGACACCGACCTCACCATGGCCATGTGCCGGGCCGGCTGGCGGGTGGTGTACGAGGAGCGGGCCAAGGCCTGGACGGAGGCCCCCGCCTCGCTGGGCGCCCTGTGGCGGCAGCGCTACCGGTGGTGCTACGGCACTCTCCAGGCGATGTGGAAGCACCGCGGTGCCCTCGTCCAGGGCGGGCAGGCCGGCAAGCTGGGCCGGCGCGGGCTGCTCTACCTGCTGATGTTCCAGGTACTGCTGCCCCTGCTCGCCCCGGTCGTGGACGTCTTCGCGCTCTACGGACTGGCCTTCCTGGACCCGGTCCGGATCGTCGGCCTGTGGACGGCCTTCCTGCTGGTGCAGATGCTGATGGGCGCGTACGCGTTCCGGCTGGACAAGGAGAAGCTCGGCCCGCTGTGGAGCCTGCCGCTCCAGCAGTTCGTCTACCGACAGCTGATGTACCTGGTGGTGATCCAGTCCGTCTTCACCGCGCTCGCCGGCTCCCGGCTCCGTTGGCAGCGCATGCAGCGCTACGGCACGCTCCGGGTACCGGCGGGCGGCTGAGCGAACGGCGGGGTGCTGGCGCAACGGCGAGGCGGCATGTCATTTCTTCGGCGACGGAAGTGTTTGTCATCGAATGGATGACGTGTTAGAACGGAGGCAGGTGAAGCGCACTGGCACCCATCGATCAGTGGAGGTGTTTCGCGATGCTGATGCGCACCGATCCGTTCCGCGAGCTGGACCGTCTGACCCAGCAGTTCCTCGGAGGCACCGGCACCTGGTCGCGTCCGGCCCCGATGCCGCTGGACGCCTACCGCACCGGTGACGAGTTCGTGATCTCCTTCGACCTGCCCGGGGTCGACCCGGAGGCGATCGACATCGACGTCGAACGGAACATGCTGACCGTCAAGGCCGAGCGCCGCCCGCGCCACGAGGGCGAGGGCGTGAAGTGGGAGCTGTCCGAGCGCCCGCTCGGGGTCTTCTCCCGGCAGGTCATGCTCTCCGACACCCTGGACCCGGAGGGGATCAGCGCCGACTACGAGGCGGGCGTGCTGACCCTGAAGATCCCGGTCGCCGAGAAGGCCAAGCCCCGCAAGATCGCCATCAGTCACAGCGGCGGTCGCAAGGAGATCCAGGCCTGACCGTCCTCACGGACTGCGGGCCCCGGCGGTTCCCGCCCGGGCCCGCAGTCATGCCGACCCGTGCGGCGCACGGCGCGTTCTTCGCCCGGGCGCCGGATGGCCGCCTTCGAGAGCGCGCGGGGCCGGGCGGGAAACGCCGGGTCCGGGAACCGGCCCCGGCACGACCTCCAGCTTCCGCCGCACTTGACATGGGGAGGCTCAGGTTTTATGCCTCGATACATGGCATGCATCTCCGGAAGGAACGTCCGGAAGGAGGACGGAGATGGCACGCGCAGTCGGTATCGACCTGGGGACGACGAACTCGGTGGTGTCCGTGCTGGAGGCCGGCGAGCCCACGGTGGTCCCCAACTCCGAGGGGGCGCGCACCACGCCGTCGGTGGTGGCGTTCGGCAAGGACAGCGAGGTGCTGGTCGGGGAGATCGCCAAGCGCCAGGCGGTCACCAACGTGGACCGCACCGCCCGTTCGGTGAAGCGGCACATGGGTGAGGCCTCGTGGCGCTTCCCGGAGAACGGGGACGTGGACGGCAGGAGCTACACCGCGCAGGAGATCTCCGCGCGGGTCCTGCAGAAGCTGAAGCGCGACGCCGAGGCGTACCTCGGTGAGGACGTCACGGACGCCGTGATCACCGTGCCCGCGTACTTCAACGACGCGCAGCGCACGGCGACGAAGGAGGCCGGTGAGATCGCCGGGCTCAAGGTGCTGCGGATCGTGAACGAGCCGACCGCGGCGGCGCTGGCGTACGGGCTGGACAAGGAGAGCGACCAGACGGTGCTGGTCTTCGACCTCGGCGGCGGCACCTTCGACGTCTCGCTGCTGGACATCGGCGAGGGCGTGGTCGAGGTGAAGGCCACGTCCGGCGACACCCGCCTCGGCGGCGACGACTGGGACCAGCGGATCGTCGACCACCTGGTCAAGCAGTTCAGGAACAACTACGGCATCGACCTGTCGAAGGACAGGATGGCCGCCCAGCGGCTCCGGGAGGCGGCGGAGAAGGCGAAGATCGAACTGTCCGCGGCGAGCGAGACGACGATCAACCTGCCCTACGTCACCGCCTCGCCCGAGGGCGCGCTGCACCTGGAGGAGAAGCTCACCCGTGCCCAGTTCCAGCAGCTCACCGCCGACCTGCTGGAGCGCTGCAAGGAGCCGTTCCGGCAGGCGGTCGAGGACGCGGGGATCAAGGTCTCCGACATCGACCACGTGATCCTGGTCGGCGGCTCCACCCGGATGCCCGCCGTCACCGACCTCGTGAAGGAGCTGACCGGCAAGGATCCGCACAAGGGCGTCAACCCGGACGAGGTCGTCGCCGTGGGCGCGGCCCTGCAGGCCGGGGTGCTCCGCGGCGAGGTCAAGGACGTCCTGCTGCTGGACGTCACCCCGCTCTCGCTCGGTATCGAGACCAAGGGCGGCATCATGACCAGGCTCATCGAGCGGAACTCCACCATCCCCACGCGCCGGTCCGAGATCTTCACCACGGCGGAGGACAACCAGCCCGCGGTCACCGTGCAGGTCTTCCAGGGCGAGCGCGAGATCGCCGCGTACAACAAGAAGCTCGGCATGTTCGAGCTGCCGGTCGCCCCGGCCCCGCGCGGCCTGCCGCAGATCGAGGTCGCCTTCGACATCGACGCCAACGGCATCATGCACGTCACCGCGAAGGACCTCGCCACCGGCAAGGAACAGAAGATGACCGTCACCGGCGGCTCGTCCCTGTCGGAGCAGGACATCGACCGCATGGTCCGCGAGGCCGAGCAGCACGCCGAGGAGGACCGCCGGCGCAAGGAGGCCGCGGAGACGCGCAACCAGGCCGAACAGCTCGCCTACTCGACCGAGAAGATCCTCACCGACAACCAGGAGAGGATCCCCGCGGACGTGCGGGGCGACGTCCAGCACGCGATCGCGCAGCTGCGCGACGAGCTCAAGGGCGAGGACACCACGGCGATTCGCACGGCCGCCGACCACCTCGCCCAGGTCAGCCAGCGACTCGGCCAGTCCCTCTACGCGCAGCAGCCCGGCGCACAGGCGGCGTCCGGCCCTGCCGGCCCGCGGACGCCGCAGGAGGAGGACGAGGTGGTCGACGCCGAGATCGTCGACGACGACCAGAGCGGCCGCAGCGCCGCCTGAACGCAGCCGGCGGGCGCGTCCGATCGGCCGGGCCCGCCGACGGCAGGCAGCGCCGGGACACACCGGCATCACCTGCCGGACTCCGGCGAACGGCGGACCATGGAGGAAGCCGGACCGTTCACGCCCGCAGGCAGCCGAGGGAGGTGGTGTCGATGGCGCGCCGACTCGGCCCGGTGGACGCTGCGATGGCGGCAGGCGGGCTGCTGGACGTCCTGGGCGTGGCGGCCGTCGTCCTCGACGAGCGCGGCCACGTCGCCCTGTGGAGCCCGTCCGCCCAGGAACTGTTCGGCTACTCCTGCGAGGAGGCCCTCGGACGCGAGGCCTCACAACTGCTCGTGGAGCACGGACGCCGCGAACAGGTGCAGGAGGCGTTCGCCCGGGTGATGGCCGGCGAGGGCACCTGGGCCGGCGCGTTCCCCGTCCGGCACAAGGACGGCCACATCATGCTGGTGGAGTTCCGCAACACCCGACTGCAAGCCGCCTCCGGCGCCTGGTTCGCCCTGGGCATCGCGTCCCCACGCGAGACCCTGCGGCGTCTGGAACGCGACCTGGCCCTGGCCGCGCGGATCGTCGACCAGGCCCCCATCGGCCTCGCGGTCCTCGACCAGGACCTGCACTTCGTGCTGGTGAACCGCGCACTGGAGAGGATCAACGGCGTGCCGGCCGCCGACCACCTCGGCCACACCCCGCACGAGGTCCTGCCGCACCTGGACGTCGCGGCGATCGAGGACCGGATGCGCCAGGTCCTGGCCACCGGGCAGCCGGTGCTGGAGGAGGTCACCGTCGGGCGCACGCCGCACGACGACCGCATCCACGCGTGGACCTCTTCCTTCTACCGCCTGGAGGACCAGACCCACCGGGTGATCGGGCTGGCGATCTCGGTCATCGACGTCACCGAGCCCTACGAGCAGTCCCTCGCCGCCGCCCGCGCCAGGCGTCGCCTGTCCCTGATCGCCGATGCCTCCATCCGGGTCGGCACCACCCTCGACCTCGCCACCACCGCCCGCGAACTCGCCGAGGTGACCGTGCCCGAGGTCGCCGACATCGCCGCCGTCGACCTGCTGGACGCCGCCCTGCCGGGCGCGACGACCCGCGCGGACGACGGCCCCGCCCAGTTCCGCGCAATGGCGATCAAGGCCGCGCACCCCACCGCGGCCACCGACGCCGCCGACCCGATCGGCGAGGTCACCCGCTACCACTCCCAGCGGCTGGTGACCCAGGCTGCCGTCGGCGGCCGCCCCGTGTTCGTCCCCCACGTGACGGCGGCCGACCTGCCACGCATCGCCCGCGACGAGGACGCCGCCCGCCTCCTGGCCGAAGCCGGCCTCCACTCCTACCTCGCCGTCCCCCTCATCGCCCGCGGCCGGGTCCTCGGCGCCCTCGACCTCAAACGCACCCGCAACCTCTCCCCCTTCGACCAGGACGACGTCCTGCTCGCCACCGAACTCGCCGCCCGCGCCGCCGTCGCCATCGACAACGCCCGCTGGTACCAGCACCAGCGCCAGGCCACCCTCGCCCTCCAGCGCCACCTGCTGCCGCCCCAGCACGCCCCCCACCCACCGGGCCTGGCCATCGCCCACCGCTACCAGCCGGCCAGCGCCACCGACGACACCGGCGGCGACTGGTTCGACGCCATCCCCGTCGAGGGCGACCGCACCCTGCTCGTCGTCGGAGACGTCATGGGCTCCGGCATCAACGCCGCCGCCACCATGGGACAACTGCGCACCACCACCCGCGCCCTGGCCCGGCTGACCACCGACCCCGCGGACCTCCTCACCCACCTCGACGCGACCGCGCGCGACCTCGGCGACACCATGGCCACCTGCCTCATCACCCTCTACGACCCCGCCACCGGCAACTGCCGGCTCGCCTGCGCCGGCCACCTGCCGCCCGTCCTGGCCCGCCCCGGCCACACCCCCCACCCCGTCCACCTCGACCCCGGCCCGCCACTCGGCGTCGGCCACCTGCCGTTCCCCACCCGCGACCTCACCCTGCGCACCGGCGACGACCTCGTCCTCTACACCGACGGCCTCGTCGAGGTCCGCGACCAGGACATCGACCAACGCCTGCAAACCCTCACCGACCTCCTCGCGGGCCCCCGCCGCCCCCTGGAGGACACCTGCGACCTCCTCCTCACCGCCCTGCGCCGCCCCGACAACCAGGACGACGTCGCCCTCCTCATCGCCCGGGCTCTCCCGTGACGGCCGCCGCCCGCCCGCCGGCGCAGGAGACGTGGACGCCGCTGCCGACGGGGCCCGCGGGCCGGCGGCAGGGGCCCGAGGCGTGGTGAGCCGGCCGGGTCCGCTCCGCAGCCGGTGTCGTTCGGCACCTCAGGGGCGTCGGGGGCGTCGGGGACGTCGGGGACGTCGGGGGTGTTCGCACCGGGGGCGTCCGCGTCGGTGAGGACGACGATCCCGGGAAGTGCCCGTGGTCGTCGGGGTGTGCTGAAAGGCCCTCGATCCCCGGCTGGCCCGAGGCCGTTCGCGAATCGAGCGGCCGTTGGTGTCGGCCGTACTCAGCCCGCTGGGCGTGGGCCCGCGCACCGCGCGGCCCCCCCCCCCCGGGTGGAGCCCGGGGTGCCCGGGACCCCGCAAGCGCAGGCCCCCCCCCGCCCCGCGGGGGGGGGCGGTGTGGTGGCCCCCGGGGCCCAGGTGGTTG
>NZ_JBHWDU010000039.1:59390-70740 GCF_042734825.1 Kitasatospora sp. NPDC059648
GGACGACGTCGCCCTCCTCATCGCCCGGGCTCTCCCGTGACGGCCGCCGCCCGCCGTGTGTCAGCCGTGCTTCCAGGTCACCGAGAAGGCGCTGCCGCCGCTCAGCCCGGAGGTGGTGGCCTTGGTGGTGCCGCCGGAGGCCATGGTGATGGCGTCCGGGCTGAAGCCGCCCAGGGCCTGGCCGTTGACGGTGGAGCCGGTGAAGGAGACCGAACCGAAGTTCGAGAGCGGCAGCACCCCGGTGGAGCTGGAGGGCGCCTCGGCGATCACCTCGGCGGAGGCCAGGGCGGCGCCCTTGAGGGACTTGTTGACGGTGCGGCTCCACCCGGCGGTGGTGTCGGAGAGCGTGAGGGTGAAGGAGCCGTTGCCGCTGGTGGTGACGCTAGCGGTGAAGTGGTCGCCCGGCCGTACCGTGTTGCTGAAGTTGACCGGGTAGGCCGGGTACATCTCGTACCAGGCGGAGTACACCGGGGAGCCGCCGGAGCAGTCGGCCTCGGTGCCGGTCTGCTCGACGGAGTTGCTGCCGTCGCCGTCGAGGCCGACCCAGAAGCTGGACCAGGTGGCGGTGCCGTTGCAGGACACGCGCGGCTGCACCCAGCTGGCCTTGACGCTGGTGAACTTTCCGCCGGTGGCGGCGTATCCGGCCCAGTTGCCGCTGGTGCTGCGCAGCAGCCCGCCGCCGTGGTGGGCGAGCGGGGCCTGCACGAGGGTGGGGGCGGTGGCGGCGACGGCCGGTGCGGCGGTGCCCAGGAGGGTCAGCAGGGCGGTGGACACGGCGAGGCTGCGCCGACGTGCTTCGGGCATGGCTACTCCCTTGTGAGGGTATGGAGTTGGCCGAGCATCGACAAAGGTAGACCCGAGGGTCAGGCGCGGATGTCACACGGATGTAACGAATCGTCACTCCGAACTCAGCGCCGCGGTGACGGTTGGTCAGTTATGCGGCCGAAGCATCGGCCCGGTGGCCGGTGTCTTCGGCCTCACCGTGGTGATGTACCGCACCAAGTCCTACGGAGCACGGGCTGGTTGGCTACCCGCACCAGAGGCGATGACATATCCTGATGCACCGTCATGCTGTACGGGTGCGAGCTGCCAGCTGGGGTGGTTGATGCTGACGCGGATCGAGGCGGCGGCGTGTGGTGCGGGCGGTGGATTGATCGCTGAGGCGGTCATCACCTTCGGTCGCCTGCACGCATGGCAGCCGGCCGGAACCTCACGCCCGACGTCTGGACCCGGTACCTGGGTACCCAAGCTCCATCGGACCTGCGATGCGCATGATTTCCGTCCCGCAACGGCTGGCCGCCGTCTCGATTTCCCTGGCTCTTGCCGCACTCGTGCTGGCCGGCTGCCAGAGCACCGACGACCGGGACCAGGTCCCGGCCCCGACCTCGGCGGACACCGGCAGCACGAGTGACACGATCCTGCTTCCCGGCAACACCGGCACCCTCGCCATGACCGTTGCCAGAGACGGATCGCTCTGGGTCACCGAACAGCGGATCAGCGCCGTCGCACGGATCGACCCCGCAGGACAGGTCGCCCAGTACCGCATCCCGGGCGACAGCGAACCCAAGGGGATACTCCAGGCCCCGGACGACACGATCTGGTACGCCGGCGACGATCAGACCAAGCGGATCGACACGTCCGGACGGACGAACGGCTGGATGGAGGACGACGGAGGCCTCGGCTACCCCAAAGCGATCACCCTCGGCCCCGATGGTGCCATCTGGTACGACGAGACCGGCTCGCCCGCGCTCATCCGACGGATCGCCCCCTCACGTGGCCCCTCCACCGTCGCCGCACTGCCCGACGGATGGACTCCCGGCGGCATGGCCTCGGGGCCCGACGGCGCCGTGTGGTTCTGCGAGCACGAGGAGCAGCACGACGCCGATGCCATCGGACACATGACGCCCCAAGGCACGTACACGAGTTGGCCGCTACCTCCGGGTTCCTATTCGTGGACCATCGTCGCCGGCCCGGACGGCGCGCTCTGGTTCACGGAGGTGCACGAATCGGCCGAATCACCACCGCCGGCGTCATCACGCACTTCACCGTCGCGAACACCGAACACCCGAGGTCCCTCATCTCCGGCCCGCAGGGCGCGCTCTGGTTCACCACCGAAACCGACGTCGGGCGCCTCACCCCGGCAGGCAGCCTCACCGCCCGGCCCGTGCCCGACGCCCAACCCCTGGACGGCATCGCCGCCGATCCGAACGGCGGTCTCTGGCTGGCGGATTCACAAGCGAGCGTGATCCGCCACTTCCGTCCTCCCCGCTGACCGGCACCTGCCCCTGCCCCTGCCGCACGTAGGTCCGCAGTGACGGGCGTCTCAAGCGGTCGCACTCGGAAGGGTGCCCGTTCCGGGCGGTGACCGAGTGGGAACAGTAGCCTGCGGGCATGACTGTGACGCAGCCCCCCACGCCCCAGGAAGCGTTCGAGATACTGCTGGCCGGTAACCAGCGATTCATCACCGGGACCGTCGAGCACCCGAACCAGGACGCCGCCCGCCGCAGTGAGATCGCGCCCGCGCAGGCACCGTTCGCGGTGCTGTTCGGCTGCTCGGACTCCCGCCTCGCCGCGGAGATCATCTTCGACCGCGGGCTGGGCGACCTGTTCGTGGTCCGCAACGCCGGTCACGTGGTCGGCCCGGAATCGCTGGGCAGCATCGAGTACGGAATCAGTGTCCTCGGCTGCCCTCTGGTGGTGGTGCTGGGCCACGATGCCTGCGGGGCGGTGGCCGCGGCCAGGGCCGCCGTCTCGGACGGCACCACGGTGCGCGGGTACGTGCGTGACGTCGTCGAGCGGGTCACGCCCAGCGTGCTGGCCGCCCGCGCGGCCGGGCGCGTCGAGGACGCGGACTTCATCGCCGAGCACGTCCGGCACACGGTCGACCTGCTGATGGAGCGCTCGCGCACCCTGGCCCACGCGGTCCATGCGGGCAGTGCCGCCGTGGTGGGCCTGTCCTACCAGCTGGCGGACGGAGCCGTGCACATGGTCACCGCCCGCGGCGTGGAGATGGCGGCCGACGCCGTGGCATGACGTCAGCGCTCCCGCAGCCCGGGGGCGTCCTCCCGCTGCCGCACCGCGCCGATCACGCTGGGACACAACCCGAACGGCCCGCTGCGGATCGGCGACGACGACGCCGGCACCGTCGACCCAGCCCGTCGGGCTACTCGGCCGCGAGGGCGGGAGCGGGGCCGGGCTCCGCGGCGGCGGCGCCGTACTCGGCGAGCGTCTCCCGGGTGAAGCCGAAGAAGTACGTGGCCAGGAAGCCCACCAGGTACCCGGTCAGCAGCCCGCCGCCGTAGACGGCGGCGCTCACGGCCATCCCGTGCGGGCCGGCCAGCAGCGGGAACAGGGCCCAGCCGGACGGCCCGACGGCCGTCGAGCCGACCGCGCTGCCGAGCTCGCCGGCCACCCCGACGAAGGCCCCTCCGGCGGCGCCGCCCACGCAGGCCGTGACGAACGGGCGGCCCAGCGGCAGGGTGACCCCGTAGACCAGCGGCTCGCCGACCCCGAGCAGTCCGGCCGGCAGCGCGGACCTGATGGTCGCCCGGACGGAGGCGTTGTGCCGCAGCCGCAGGTAGACGGCCGCGGCGCAGCCGACCTGCCCGGCGCCGGCCATGGCGAGGATCGGCAGCAGGACGGTGGAGCCCTGCTGCTGGATCAGCGTGGTGTGGATCGGGATCAGCGCCTGGTGCAGCCCGAGCATCACCAGCGGCAGGAAGAGCCCGCCGAGCACCAGCCCGGCGGGCAGCCCGCCGTGGGCGAGCAGCCAGGTGGCCGCGTGGCCGATGGCGGTGGAGACCTCCCCGGCCACGAACATCAGGCCGAACAGCGCGGCCAGCCCGCCGAACAGGACGGTGACCGTGGGCGTGACCAGGACGTCCAGCGCGTCGGGCACGACCCGCCGGGTCCACCGCTCCACCCCGACGGCCAGC
The DNA here is from genome assembly GCF_042734825.1 of Kitasatospora sp. NPDC059648. Classification (NCBI taxonomy): domain Bacteria; kingdom Bacillati; phylum Actinomycetota; class Actinomycetes; order Kitasatosporales; family Streptomycetaceae; genus Kitasatospora; species Kitasatospora sp. NPDC059648. The sequence continues at coordinate 63,326 of NZ_JBHWDU010000039.1, forward strand.
AGCGCGGCCAGCAGCGCCCCGACCACCCCGCCCTGCCCCGGGGTGAGGTGGTGGCCGAACGCCTCCACCTTGGCGACCCCCGCGTAGACGATCACACTGGCCACGGCGCCGCCCAGTACGGGCGTGCCGCCGAACTCCTTCGCCGTGTTGTGGCCGACGAAGACGGCGAGCAGCGACATGAACCCGGAGGAGACCGGCCCGAGGGCGGTGACCAGGCCCGGGGCCCAGCCGAGGTTGGCGAGCGCCCCGGTGAGGGCGGCGACGATCCCGCAGCCGATCAGGGCGGGGATCAGCGGGACGAAGACGTTCGCGATCCGGCGCAGCATCCGCTTCACCGGCGTCGCGTTGCGCAACCGGGCCTCCGCCCGGATCCGCGCGCCGCGCCCGGCGAGGTCCTCGGCGGTGGGGGCGGCCGCCACCGGGCCGGAGCCACCGCCGGAGTCCAGCAGTCGGCGCAGCTGCGCGGTGGCCCCGGCGACGGCGCCGGGGCCGAGGACGATCTGGTAGGTGTCGTCCTCGACCGTGCCCAGGACGGCCGGCAGCGCCCCGAGCGCCTCCCGGTCGACCAGCGAACGGTCCGCCAGGCCCAGCCGGAGCCGGGTCATGCAGTGGGCGACCGAGCGGATGTTGGCGGCGCCGCCGACCAGCGGGAGGATCGCCTCGGCCACGGCGCGGTGCTTCTCGTCGGACATGCCAGGGGAAGTACCCGGATGGTCCGGGCGCTCAACCGGGGGCCCGCCGGGGTCTGTCGCCCGAACGGCCGCCGGGACTATCGTTAGTTGGCGGAAGCTATCGACATTCCCACTCCGATCCGGCGGCCGGGCCCGACACTCCCCGCGACCCGCCCCGGGCCAGCAGGAGGCAGCGGTGGCGACACGACTCTCCGGCGACGGCAGGACCGGGCGACGGCGACCGGCCCGTACCCCGGTGGAGGCGGACCACCCCCGGTACAAGTGGGTGGCGCTGTCCAACACCACGCTGGGCACGCTGATCGCCACCGTCAACGCCTCGATCGTGCTGATCTCGCTGCCCGCGATCTTCAACGGCATCGGCCTGGACCCGCTGCAGCCCGGCAACGTCGGCTACCTGCTGTGGATGCTGATGGGCTACATGCTGGTCACCGCCGTCCTGGTGGTGACCCTGGGCCGACTGGGCGACATCCACGGCCGGGTGCGGATCTACAACGCGGGCTTCCTGATCTTCACCCTCACCTCGGTGGCCCTCTCGCTGGACCCGCTGCACGGCGGGCCGGGGGCGCTGTGGCTGATCGGCTGGCGGGTGGTGCAGGCGGTCGGCGGCTCGATGCTGATGGCCAACTCGGCGGCGATCATCACCGACGCCTTCCCGGCCCGGCAGCGCGGCACGGCGCTCGGGGTCAACATCGTCGCGGGCATCGCCGGGTCCTTCATCGGCCTGGTCCTGGGCGGGCTGCTGGCCGAGTGGAACTGGCGATCGATCTTCTGGGTCAACGTGCCGATCGGCGTCCTCGGCACCGTCTGGGCCTACCGCTCCCTGCGCGAGACCGGGGTGCGCAGGCCCGCCCGGATCGACTGGTGGGGCAACGTCACCTTCGGCGTCGGCCTGACCGCCCTGCTCGCCGCGATCACCTACGGCATCCAGCCCTACGGCGGCCGCACCATGGGCTGGACCAACCCCTGGGTGCTGGCCGGGCTGTGCGGCGGGGTCGCGCTGCTGGCCGTGTTCTGCCTGGTCGAGGCCAGGACCGCCGAGCCGATGTTCCCGCTCTCGCTCTTCCGCGACCCGGTCTTCGCCGGCGGGAACGCGGCCACCCTGCTGGGCTCGATCGCCCGCGGCGGGCTGCAGTTCATGCTGATCATCTGGCTCCAGGGCATCTGGCTGCCGCTGCACGGCTACGACTACGCCGACACCCCGCTGTGGGCGGGCATCTACCTCGTCCCGCTGACCGTCGGCTTCCTGGCCGCCGGGCCGGTCTCCGGCTACCTCTCGGACCGCGCCGGGGCCCGGCTGTTCGCCGCGGGCGGGCTGGTGGTGATGGCCGCCTCCTTCGCCGGGCTGCTCCTGCTCCCCACTGACTTCGGCTACCCGTGGTTCGCGCTCCTGGTCTTCCTCAACGGCCTGGGCGGCGGCCTGTTCGCCGCCCCCAACACCTCGCTGATCATGTCGAGCGTGCCGGCCGCGGCCCGCGGCGCCGCCTCCGGCATGCGGGCCACCTTCCAGAACGCCGGGATGGTGCTGTCGATCGGGGTCTTCTTCTCCCTGATGGTCGCCGGGCTGGCCGGCTCGCTGCCGCACACCCTCACCGCCGGACTGACCGCGCAGGGCGTGCCCGCCTCCGACGCGCGCACCATCGCCTCGCTGCCGCCGGTGGGCACCCTGTTCGCCGCGTTCCTCGGCTACAACCCCGTCCAGCAGCTGCTGGGCCCGCACGTGCTCGGCCGGATCCCGCCGGACCACGCCCGGACGCTGACCGGCCGGGAGTTCTTCCCCCAGCTGATCTCGGGGCCCTTCCACGACGGCCTGGTCGTGGTGTTCTGGCTGGCGATCGCGATGTCCCTGGTCGCCGCGGCCGCCTCGCTGGTCCGCGGCCGGCCGGCGCCCGACCGGTCCACCGTCGCGCCCGACCGCAGTGCAGGCAGCGGGGCCGACCGGGGCACCGGGGTCAGCCGGGGCGCCGGGGCCACGAAGGAGCACGGGCCGTGAGCGCGGACGGCGGCGGGCTCTCCGCCGAGGCTGTGGTCCGGCTCCGGCTGGCGATCGGACGGCTGAACCGCCAGCTGGTCCGCGCCTCCGGCGACCAGGACCTCACCTCCGCCCAGCTCTCCGCCCTGTCCCGGGTGGAGCAGCACGGCTCGCTGCGGCTCGGCGAACTCGCCGCGCGCGAGGGCGTGGCCGTCCCGTCCATGGTCCGTACGGTCGCCCCGCTGGTCACCGCCGGCCTGATCGCCAAGACCCCCGACCCGCAGGACGGCCGCTCCCAGCTGCTCGCCCTCACCCCGCACGGCCGGGACACCCTGGCCCGGATCCGCCGCGAGCGCACCGCCCTGCTGGCCAGGCGCAGCACCCGCCTCAGCCCCGAGCAGTGCCGCGCGCTGGAGGCGGCCCTGCCCCTGCTGGAGCTCCTCCTCGACGAGGCCGACACACCGGTGCGCGAGCGCCGGCCGGACTGAATCTCCGCTGCACACCGGCAGTTTGACGACCCGAAGGTGCAAAGCGCCGTTCCCGTCGTTACTCCCGATGACAATGGACATGCCGAGAAGCACGAGGTCCAGGGTGACGGGAAGGGAGCGGGTGTGTCGTTTCTCCGGGACGGGAACGAGCGGGAACCCAACCAGCAGAAGCCCAGCGCGCGGGAGTTGAGCCGGCGCGGGTTCATCGGGGCGGCCGCGCTCGCGGGCGCCGGTGCGGCGCTCGGACCGGCCGCCGCGACGGCGGCGGCCGCGGACGCCCCGGCCGCCCGGCCGTCGAGGGTGCTGGAGTTCACCGCCGGCACCAACGCCGCCGTGACGCTCTCCCCCGACGGCGAGCGGATGGTCGTCGAGGTCCAGGGCATCCTGTGGGGCCTGTCGCGGCACGGCGGGACGGCGACCGCGCTGACCTCCCCCGGGCTGGAGCCCACCCGCCCGGCGTGGTCCCCGGACGGGTCGACCGTGGCCTTCTGCGCCTACCGGGACGGCGGCTTCCACCTCTGGGCCATGGCGCCCGACGGGTCGAACCTGCGCCAGTTGACCAGCGGCGGATGGGACGACCGCGGGGTGTCCTGGTCCCCGGACGGGCACCACCTCGCCTTCTCCTCCGAGCGCGCGGGCGACGCGGTGTCCGGCAGCTCGTACGACGTGTGGACGGTGGAGCTCGCCACCGGCCGGCTGACCCGGCTGACCGACCGGCCGGACGTCGAGGACTACGACCCCTCCTGGCACCCGGACGGCGGGCGCGTCGTCTTCGTCCGCTCGGACGCCTCCGGCGGCCGGACCATCGCCTCCGTACCGGCCGCCGGCGGTCCGGTGCGCGTCGAACGCACCGTGGACAGCGGCACGGTGGCCTGCCCGGTGGTGTCCCGGAACGGCCGACTGGCCTACGTGTGGATCGGCGACTCCTCCGCCGCCAGCTCCTACCTGGCGGCCAGCGTCTCCCTGGCCGTCGACGGCACCGTGGTCTCGGGCGACGAGGACGTCTCACCGCTGCCGCCCTGCTGGACGCCCGAGGGCGGCATCGTCTACTTCGCGGACGGCCGGATCACCGACCGCTCCCCCGACCTGGCCACCGCCAAGGACATCCCGTTCAGCGCCCGGCAGGAGGTGCCGGGGCTCCAGTACCGGCGCAAGGTGCGCGACTTCGACTCCACCGCCGAGCGGGACGTGCGCGGCATCCACCTGCCCGCGCTCTCGCCGGACGGTCGCTCGGTGGCCTTCTGCGCGCTCAACGCCCTGTGGCTGCTGCCGGTCGGCGGGCAGCCGCGCAAGCTGTTCCAGGCCGCCCCCGCCCACTACGTGCAGATGCCGTCCTGGAGCCGGGACGGCCGCAGCGTGCTGTACGTCCACGACGGGGACGCCGACGGGGACGGCCTGGGCGCCGTGCACCGCCTGACACTGGACGGCCGCACCGACACCGTCCTCGCCCGGGGAGGCCGGTTCAATCCGGCGCTCTCCCCGGACGGCACCCGGCTGGCCTGCCAGGACGTCCTGGGCAACCTCCTCCTGGTCGACCTCGCGACCGGCGCCGAGCACCGCCTCGCGACACCCCTCGGCGGCAACGGCCTTCCCGGGAGGCCCAGTTGGTCCCCCAACGGCCGCTACCTGGCGCTCTGCGACCGCAACCGCCTCAACCACCGCTTCCGCGAGGGCTACAACGTCATCCGGGTGATCGACACCCGGGACGGCTCCTCGAAGTCCTTCCTGCCGCTGCCGGACACCTCGGTCGCCGACCGCTGCGACAGCGGCCCGGTCTGGTCGCCCGACGGCCGCTGGCTGGCGCTGGTCGTGGAGTCCGCGCTGTGGGTGCTGCCGGTCGCCCCGGACGGCACGCCGACCGGCGAGCCCCGGCGGATCACCGACGGGGCGGCCGACCACCCGTCCTGGTCCGGCGACTCCGCCCGGCTGCTCCATCTCGCGGACGGGAAGCTGCAGTTGATCGGCCGCGACGGCGGCGACCGCCGCACCGTCACCGTCCCGCTGCGCACCGCCCGCGCCCTGCCGCCGCGCTCCGACGTCACCCGCATCCACGCCGCCCGGCTGTGGGACGGCACCGGCGAGAACGTCCGCGAGGACGTCGACATCGTCGTCACCGGCAACCGCATCACCGCCGTCGAACCGCACCGCTCCGGCGCGCGCCGGGCCGGGGAGCGTCTGGTCGACGCCACCGGCTGCACCGTCCTGCCGGGCCTGTGGGACGCCCACACCCACCCGTACCAGAACACCTACGGCGGCCGCGAGTCCCGCCTGCTGCTCGCCTACGGCATCACCGGCGCCGCTTCGCTGGGCGGCTTCGCCTACGAGCAGGCGCGCATCCGCGAGTCGGTCGACGCCCGGGTGATGGACGGCCCGCGGTTCCTGACCACCGGCGAACTGCTCGACGGCAGCCGGGTCGCGTACAGCATGGGCCGCGCCCACCGCACCGCCGACGGGGTGCGGCGCAGTCTGGAGCGCGCCGTCGCGCTGGACTACGACTTCGTCAAGACCTATGTGCGGGCGCCCGCCTGGATCATGGCGCAGGCGGCCCGGACGGCCCACGAGCGCCTCGGCGTGCCCGCGGGCAGCCACCTGCTGACGCCCGGTGTGCAGGTCGGGCAGGACCTCACCACCCACCTGTCCGCCACCCAGCGGCAGGAGTACGGCCGGGTGGTCTCGCCGACCGGGCACGCCTACCAGGACGTCCACGAGATCTACCGCGGCGGGGCGTTCGCGATCGTCGTCACCCCGTTCTCAGCGCTCTACCTGCTCGGCGACGACCCCTCGCTGGCCGAGGACGCCCGGGTGACTTCGCTGATGCCGCCGTGGGACGCCGCCGGCGTGCAGCACCAGGCGCGGACCGCGGCCACCCCGGAGCAGCGCCGCGCCGTCCGGACGGAGATGGGCGTCTACCGGAGGATCATCGCGGACGGCGGCGCCCTGGCCCTGGGCACCGACTCCCCGCTCACCCCCATCGGCCTCCAGGTCCACCTCGGCCTGCGCGCCCTGGTCCGGTACGCGGGCCTGTCCCCCGCCCAGGCACTGCGCACGGCCACGGTGACCCCGACCCGGCTGTTCGGTCTGGCCGACGACCTCGGCACGGTGGAGGCGGGCAAGCTCGCGGACCTGACGGTGGTCGACGGGGACCCGTTCCACGACTTCGCCGACCTGGCCCGGACCTCCTGGGTGATGCGGGACGGCGTCACCTACCGGCGCGCCGACCTGGTCGGCGCCGGCGCCCGGGCCCCGCTCGCCGCCCGGCCCTCGGGCCCGGCCGAGGACTGGTACGCCGTCGGCCAGGCCCTGCGCCGCGACGGCTGCTGCGCCCTGTAGCGACCACCGCCCACCGACGGCGTTCGTCCACGACCGCCCGCCCGCCGTCCGGCCCCGCGCCGGACCGGCCGCAACGGCCGAGGCCCCCACCGGCCTCGGCCGTTCCGTGTGCGAGGTGAACCGCCGCTCGGCGGGGTCGGCGGCGGTACGGCGCCAGTGCGACATCCCGCCCGGCCACCAGGCTTCGGGGCACACCGTGGACGTCACCCGGCTGCCGGGCCGTACTGGCGGTGACGGCGGACGGTCCGCACCGTGGTGGGGGAGGAGCGATGGCCACCCACCCCAGGACGGTACCGATGGACGCGAACCAACCCCTTCCCCGTGTCGTGGTCGGCGTCGACGGCTCTCAGCCGTCGCACGCCGCGCTGCGCTGGGCGGTCCGGCACGCCGAGGTGATCGGCGGCGTGGTGGACGCGGTGGGGGCGTGGGAGCCGCCGAGCCACTTCGGCTGGTCGGCGCCGGTGGTCGACGCCACCTTCGACCAGCAACTCGCCGAGCGGAAGTTCGCCGATGAACTGGGCGAGGTGCTCGGTACGGACTGTCCGGTGCAGGTCCGCCGGAGCCTGGTCATGGGCGACGCCTCCGACGTCCTGCTGGACGCCGCCAAGGGCGCCGAGCTGCTGGTGGTGGGCAGCCACGGGCGCGGCGGCTTCACCCGGGCGCTGCTCGGCTCGGTGAGCACCCGCTGCGCCCAGCACGCGACCTGTCCGGTGGTCATCGTGCGCGCGTAGCGAGCCGTCGTGCGCGCGCAGTGAGTGTGGGGTGCGGCGGGGCGCCATCGGCCCGGACCGCGGGCCCGGCGCGGGCGTCCGGGCGTCCGGGCGTCCGGGCGTCCGGGCGTCCGGGCGTCCGGGCGTCCGGGCGTCCGGGCGTCCGGGCGACAGGGAGACAGGGTCGCTGTCACATCTCAACCTGAGGAGGTGGGGAGGAGTGGAG